>JBGQGU010000036.1:0-11922 GCA_041497655.1 Gammaproteobacteria bacterium | reverse complement strand
GTGGTTACGCTTCAGTCTTGCGAGGAGGATAGATTGACCGCGCGCATGTTTCCCCGCCGGCTGCTGGCGCTGCTCGCTGCCCTGTGTGCAGCGGCTCCGCTGCCCGCCCAATCGCCCCAGCCGGCCCGGCACGAGGCCTCGTTCGTTCCCGCCAGAGCGTTGAGTTAGAATCGCGCGGGCCGCAACTCAACACTCGACCCTCGACACCCGACACTCGACTTTCGATTCTGTCTTGCTCCATGCTGTTGCACGCCGCGACGATATTCCTCAGCGCCTTCCTGCTGTTCCTGGTCCAGCCCGTCATCGCCAAGCAGATCCTGCCGTGGTTCGGCGGCGCGGCAGCGGTGTGGGCGACCTGCCTGGTCTTCTTCCAGTCGGTGCTGCTGTTCGGCTACGCCTATTCCGACTGGACGACGCGGCTGCTCGCCCCGCGCAAGCAGGCCTGGCTGCACATCGCGCTGCTCGCCGCGAGCCTGCTGATGATTCCGATCATCCCGGAGGCGCGCTGGAAGCCCGGCGCGGATGGCGGCGAACCCTCGCTGCTGATACTGGCCCTGCTCGGCGCCACGATCGGCCTGCCCTATTTCCTGCTTTCGACCACGAGCCCCCTGGTGCAAGCCTGGTTCTGGCAGAGCTTCCGGCATGCCGTGCCGTACCGGCTGTTCGCGCTGTCGAATTTCGCTTCGCTGCTCGCCCTGCTCTCATACCCGGTGCTGGTCGAGCCTTTCCTGCCGCTTGCCGCGCAGTCGTGGCTATGGTCCATCGCCTATTGCGGCTTCACCCTGTTGTGCGGGGTGACCGCGCTCCGGAGCACGCGCGGACCCGCCGCCGCTCCAGCGCCGGCCGCGCCGGCCGACGGCGGCGAGGAGAAGTCTCCCGCCATCGGGGACCGGTTGCTCTGGATTGCGCTCTCGGCGATGGGCTCGTGCCTGCTGCTCGCCGTTACCAACCACTTGACGCAGAACATTGCATCGATCCCGTTCCTGTGGGTGGTGCCGCTGTCGCTCTATCTCGTCACCTTCATCCTGTGCTTCGACCACCCGCGCTGGTACCACCGTGGGGTGTTCATCGCGCTTGCCGCGGTGATGCTCCCGGCGATGGCCTGGTACAGCGACTCGCTCGATCTGTGGACCGCCGCGCCGCTTTATGCCGCGGGGCTTTTCGTCTGCTGCATGTTCTGTCACGGCGAGCTCACCCTGCTCAAGCCCGGGCCGCGCCACCTGACGACGTTCTACCTGATGGTGTCGGTTGGCGGTGCGATCGGCGCGCTGCTGGTCGGCGTCGCGGCGCCCAGCCTGCTCTCGGGCTATTACGAGCTCGGGATCGCGCTCACGGCGTGCGCGGTGCTGCTCTACCACCGTACGCTCGCCGGGCGCTGGTGGCTCGCCACCGCCACGCTGGCGGTGGTCGCGGCGACCGCCACGTTCACCGTGATCAGCGTGACCGACTACCTGCAGCACACCCGAGTGATCGTGCGCAATTTCTACGGCGTGGTGCGCACGCGGGACTACACGAGCCCGGTGCCGTTCCGCGCCATGTATCACGGCGGTATCAACCACGGCGGGCAGTTGCTGGATGCGGCGCTGCGCAGCCGCCCCACCAGCTATTTCGCCCCGAGCAGCGGCTACGGGCGCGTCTTCGCCAGCCTGCCGGACACCGCGCGCCGCGTCGGCGTGATCGGGCTCGGGGCGGGCGCGCTCGCCGCCTATGCGCGGGCGGGGGACTTGTTCCGTTTTTACGAGATCGACCCCCAGGTCGCCGCCGTCGCGGTCTCGGAATTCAGCTACCTGCGCGACAGCCCGGCGCAGACGGACATCATCCTCGGCGACGGCCGGCTGTCGCTCGAGCGCGAGCCCGCTCAGAACTACGATCTGCTCGCGATCGACGCCTTCTCCGGGGACTCCATTCCGATGCACCTCATCACGCGCGAGGCGATGGCGGCGTACCTGCGCCACTTGAAGCCGGACGGCGTGATGGTGTTCCAGGCGACGAATCGCTTCGTCGACATCGCGCCGGTGGTCGAACGCCTGGCCGCCGAGTTCGGCCTGACCGCGGTGCTGGTGTCCGACGCCTCTGAGAGCGACGAAGGTGCGGACTACTGGATTTCCGCCACCGATCAGATCATCGTCACGAGGAACGCGCGGTTACTGGCGGCCGAGCCGATCCGGTCGGTGGCACAGCCGCTGCCGCCGCGTCCAGGCTTCCGGATCTGGACCGACGATTTCTACAACCTGCTGCGCATCCTCAAATGATGAATTTTTGAGCAAACCAGACGCGACCGCATGGTTGCGCCGCTATCGCGCCAGTTCCCGCCGGTTACCCACAACGTTATCCACAAAAACTGTGCATTGTTTGCAGCCGGTCCCTGGCCAGACGGGGTTTCGCGCTGGGACAAGCCCTTGGGCGTTTCCTCCCGGCGCCTGAAAATACAGGGACTTGCCGCGTGAGTGCGAGAAGGCGTCCTGCTGGGACGGGTGCCGGCCCGGGCCGCTAGAATCAAGGCGTGAGAACTCCCTACCTTGTGCTGCTTGCGGCTGGGCTTTCCCTGCCGGTGGCCGCCCAAGGCCCGGACCGCGTCGCAACCGTGACCGGGGTGGTCATTACCCGGGACGAACTTGCGACCGCCACGGACGCTACTGACCGCGAGGCCCGTCTGCTGGAGCTGATCTGGCTACGCATCGTCGGGCATTACGTGGCCCACGAAGCGCTGGCCGCGACCCCGGCGGAGGTGGAGGAGGTCCTGGCTTACGATCGCGAATTCGAGCGCAGGGACCGGGCGCAACGGGCGCGCAAGCTGGAGGAGCTGGACCGCCGGCTCGCGGCGAACAGCCTCGGACCGGAGGTACGCACGTGGCTGCAGGAGTTCCAGGCGACGCTGCAGCGCCTGGCCTTATACGACTTGGAGCAGGATCGGATGCCGCCGCAGGACCGCGAGCACCTGCAGGCCTTTCTTGCGTCGTGGGTGGAGATGTGGAAGATGAACCGGGCGATCTACGAGCGCTATGGAGGGGTGGTGGCGCTGACCGGGTTCGGACCCTGGCCGCATGGTGCGCGCGCGGCGTTGATCGCGGACTATGAGCGCCAGGGCTTGCTTGAATTCGCGGATGCGGGGCTGCGCGAGCGCGTCTACGCGATGCTGCAGCAACCTCCCTCCATGGTGGTGCCGCCCGACCGCGTCGACTTCACCCCCTACTGGAAGCGGCCCATTCCCTTGTCCTACTTTCCCGACTGACGTCGAAAGGCGTGAGTCGTGATTCGTGGGTCGTGATTCGACTCATTACCCCCGTGAGTCGTGATTCGTGGGTCGTGATTCGAAGCGGCCTGCTCTCAGGTGCTGCCGCCCTCTTGCCCGGTCAGTCGCGCTGCATCGCGACTGACGTTCGCACGCTCGAACGGGCGCAGGTGCATTTCCTCTCTCCACCCCGCTCGCGTCGCGAGCACCCCGCCTCGGGCAGGCGGGGAATGTGGTTCTAGCTGACTCCCCTCCTGCCCGAGGAGGGGTGGCACCGAAGGTGACGGGGTGGTGGGAGTCGAATCACGAATCACGAATCACGAATCACGCTTTTCAGAGCTGGCGGACGAAAGTTTCGATGCCCCGCAGCAGCATTTCAACCGCGATGGCGGTGAGGATGAGCCCCATCAGCCGCTCGAAGGCGAGCAGCCCTTGTTCGCCCGCCAATTTAGCGAGGCGATCCGCGGACACCAGTAGAGCCGCCGTCGCCAGCATGGCAACACTGACGGCAAGGCACCACTCGAGCAGCCGCTGCGGCGCGCGCGAGACCAGCAGCATCACGGTCGCGATGGCCGCCGGCCCTGCGATCGAGGGAATGGCGAGCGGCACGATGAACGGCTCGCCGCTCACCGTGTCGCCGAAGACACCCTCGGGGCGGCGGAAGATCATCCGCAGCGCGATCAGGAACAGAATGAGGCCGCCGGCGATGGTCAGCGATGGGTCGGAGAGCCCGAGGACTCCGAGGATGGCTGCGCCGAAGAACACGAACACGAGCAGGACCGCGAACGCAATGGCGCATTCGCGCAGTATGACTCGCGTACGCCGCGCCGCCTCGACAGGTCGCAGCAACGACACGAACAGCGGGATGTTCCCGATCGGGTCCATCACCAGCAGCAGGATCACGACGGCCGAAGTGAACGAGACATCCATTGCACGAGGCCAAAAAGGAATAGTTTATGCGCAATTCACGCCGAATATTGATAAAATCGGGTGGTTTCCTCATAGCAGTCTGTCGGACTTAGCTCTCCGCCAGGCTGCTATCAGCAATACCGCCTTAGGGTTTGAAATGAAGCTTGACCAAATGACCCCACTAGCTCGCCATTGGCTACGCGAACCGGGTCAAACTCACGTGGCTATCGTCCTTTCCAACCGAATTCTTGAGGGTGGGATTGCCTTAGGAGTTTGTCGGGGCTAGGTCCGACAAACTCCCCCCCACTCGAGATCCATCAATGCCGGATGCCAGGGTACAGTCGGCGATTGCGCACTGGGCGCCGCGCTTCGTATCGAACGGCGTGCCGCTTACCGACTTCGAGGAAGTCACTGCCGGCGTCGAGCGCTGGGAGGACTGGTGCCGCGCCTGGAGCGCGCGCGCGGCGGTCCACGAGGAGCTGGGCCGTAAGGCCGTGGCCGATGGATACAAACTTTCCGCCGGCGAGCATTTGACGCGGGCCGCGGTGTGCTACCACTTCTCCAAGTTCGTGTTCGTCATCGACTACGAGCAGATGAAGGGCGCGCACCGCAAGGCAGTGGAATGCCGGAATCTCGCGCTGCCGCTGATCAGTCCTCCTGGCGAGCGGGTGATGATTCCTTATGAGGGCAAGCATCTCGCAGGCAATCTTCGTAAGCCGGCGGGCGCAGTCAAACCGCCGGTCGTGGTGATGTGCATGGGGCTCGACTCGACGAAGGAGGAAATGGATTCCAACGAAAACGTTTTCCTCGCGCGCGGCATGGCGACTCTCGCCTTCGACGGGCCCGGGCAGGGCGAAGGAGAGTACGATTTTTCCATCCGCGGCGATTACGAAGTCGCGGTCAAGGCCGTGCTGAATTACGTCGGGACCCGCGGCGACGTCGACGCCGCGCGCGTCGGCCTGTGGGGCGTATCGCTGGGCGGCTATTACGCTCCGCGCGCAGCCGCCTTCGACAAGCGCGTCAAGGCGTGCATCGCGTTGTCGGGGCCGTTCGAGTGGGTGGAGTTCTACGACCGGCTCCCCGAATTGACCCGCAATACGTTCCGGGTGCGCTCCAAGAGCCGGACAGACGCGGAAGCCCGCGAGCGCGCTGCGACACTGACTCTGAAGAACGTGGCGAAGAACATCACCTGCCCGCTGTTCGTAGTCGCCGGCAAGCAGGACGGCATCGTGCCCTGGCAGGAAGGCGAGCGGCTGGCCGCGGCGGCTTCCGGTCCAGTGGTGCGTTGCTTCCTCGATGACGGCAATCATGTCGCCAACAACCGCGCGTACCGGTATCGTTCACAGTCCGCGGACTGGATGTCACAGTGCCTGGGAGTGCCTAGCAGCCCGTCGGACTGAGGTGTCCGACAGGCTGCTAACAGCAAAACCGCCCGAGAATTTTGAATGAAACCCAGGGTAACGACCCTGATTGGCCTCCGATGGGCACGCGCGTAGGCTGGAGATGAGGTTTTCACTGTCATGGGCTCCCGTTATCGTGCGGGCGGTTTTGCATAAGGAGTTTGGCGGACCTAAGTCCGATAAACTCCTAGACACTAAACCAAAGGAGGAAACCATGAAGTGCTTGAAAATTTTCGGATTGGCCTTGATTTTATCGGCGCACGCCTGGGGCGCCCATGCGGCCGAGAAATTCCCGAGCAAGCCGATCCGCGTGCTGGTGCCGTTCTCCGCGGGCAGCCAGACCGACATCCTCGCGCGCTGGATCGGGGAGAAGATCACCGACAATTCGGGCCAGAACGTGGTGGTGGACAACCGGCCGAGCGCCGGCGGGACGATCGCATCCCAGTATGTACTGGCCGCCAACCCCGACGGGTATACGCTGATGATGGTCTCTACCGGCCATGCCGGCAATGCGACGCTCTACTCCAAGCTTCCGTACGATACGGTGCGGGATTTCTCCGGCATTTCGCGCGTCGCGAGCGTGCCGAACATCCTCGCAGTGTCGCCTTCGCTCGGGCCAAAGTCGTTGAAGGAGCTGATCGCGTACGCCAAGGCGCGGCCGGGCCAGATCAACTTCAGCTCGGCTGGCGTCGGCAGCGGCACCCAGATCAACGGTGAGATGTTCAAGATCGCCGCCGGCTTCGAAGCGACCCACATTCCGTACAAGGGTGCGCCCGAATCGCTCAATGAAACGGCGACCGGCCGCGTCCAGTTCACGTTCTCGCCGATTCTGGTTGCGGCTGGCCAGGTCAAGGCGGGCAGGGTGCTGGCGCTCGCCGTTAGCACCACAAAGCGCTCGGCGATGTTCCCCGATGTGCCGACCGTCGCGGAAGCGGGCGTTCCCGGCTTCGATTACGACCAATGGTACGGCCTGCTCGCCTCGGCGAAAACTCCGCGGCCGCTCATCCTCACCGTCAACAAGGAGGTGGTGCGCGTGCTGAACCTCCCCGACATCAAGGAGCGCATGCAGACCCAGGGAGCGACTGCTACGCCGACCACGCCGGAGGAGTTCGACGCCTACATCCGCTCGGAAGTGAAGCGCTTCGCCGGGGTCCTGATTGCCGCCGGCGCGCGCATCAATTAGCCATGGACATGCCGGCCGGCAAGAAGGACCCGAGAGTAGAAGCCGCAATTTCGCACTGGGCGCCGCGCTTCGTGGTGAACGGCGTGCCGCTCACCGATTTCCAGGAGGTGACGGCCGGCTGCGATCGCTGGGAGGACTGGTGCGCGGCGTGGAGCGCGCGCGCCGCGGTCCACGAGGAGCTCGGCAACCAGGCGCTGAAGGACGGCTACAAGCTCTCCGCCGGCGAGCACTACACGCGCGCCGCGCTGTGCTACCACTTCGGCAAGTTTCTGTTCGTCAACGACATCGAGCAGATGAGGCAAGCGCACCGGAAGGCCGTGGAATGCCGCAACAAGGCGCTGCCGCTGCTCGACCCGCCCGGTGAGCGCGCAGCGATTCCCTACGAGGGCAAGCATCTCTACGGCAATCTCCGCAAGCCGCGCGGCGTGGCGAAGCCCCCGGTCGTCGTCATGTGCGTGGGGCTCGACTCGACCAAGGAGGAGATGGACGACTACGAGAAGCGGTTCCTCAAGCGCGGGCTGGCGACGCTCGCCTTCGACGGGCCGGGGCAGGGCGAGGCCGAGTACGATTTCGCCATCTGCCCCGAGTACGAAAAGCCGGTCAAGGCGGTCATCGATTTCGTCGAAACGCGCAAGGATCTCGATTCCGGCCGCGTCGGCATCTGGGGCGTGTCGTTCGGCGGCTACTACGCGCCGCGCGCGGCGGCGTTCGACAAGCGCATCAAGGCGTGCGTCGCGCTCTCCGGCGCCTACCAGCGCTCGGCGAGCTTCGAGGGGCGCCCGATCATCAACGTCGAGGCATTCCGGGTGCGCTCCAAGAGCGCCAACCTCGAAGAGGCGGGCAAGGTCGCGCTGCGCGTCTCGCTCAAGGGCATCGCGAAGAACATCACCTGCCCGATCTACATCGTCGCCGGGACCCAGGACCGGTTAACCCCGGTCGATGCGGCGAAACAGCTCGCGGCGGAAGTCTCGGGGCCGTGCGTGCTCTCCATCATTGAGGGCGGCAATCACGTCGTGAACAACCTGTGGTATCGCTACCGCGATCAGACCGCCGACTGGATGGCGACGCAGCTCGGGGCCGGGAAGTCGTGAGCGCGAAGTGCGACGCCCGGGGTGCCTGATTGCTTGCCGCCTGGTACGAGAAGCACGGGGCCGCGCGCGAGGTATTGCGGGTCGGTGAGCAGCCCGACCCGGTTCCAGCCAAGGGTGAAGTGCGCGTGCGCCTGCACGCGTCCGCGGTGAACCCTTCGGACGTAAAAGCGCGCGGCGGCAGCCGCCCGGTAATTCCTCCGCGGGTGATTCCGAACAGCGACGGAGCGGGTGAGATCGACCGCGTCGGCCCCGGAGTCTCGAAGCGGCGGCTGCGCCAGCGGGTATGGGTGTACAACGGGCAGTGGCAGCGCGCCTCGGGCACCTCGGCCCAGTTCATCACGTTGCCGGCCGCGCAGGCGGTGCCGCTGCCGGGAAAGCTGTCGTATGCCCAGGGGGCCTGCCTCGGCATTCCGGTCATGACTGCGCACCGCTGCCTGTTTTCCGATGGGCCAATACGCGGAATGACGGTGCTCGTGGCGGGAGGCGCCGGGGTGGTCGGGCACTATGCGGTGCAGCTCGCGCGTTGGGCGGGAGCGCGCGTCATCGCCACCGTCAGTTCGCCCGAAAAGGCCGCGCACGCCCGCAAGGGCGGCGCCCACGCCACCATCGACTACCGCACCGAGAACGTCGCGGAGCGCATCGATGCGCTGACCGGGGGCAAAGGCGTGGACCGCGTGGTCGATGTCGAGCTCGGGGTCAACCTGCCGGCCTACGAGAGGATGCTGCGGCCCGCGGCGGTGATCGCGAGCTATGCCGCGGCGGCGGCGCAGGAGGCGGTCCTTCCCTCGCGCCTGCGGCAGCGCAACCTCACGGTGCGCATGGTGTTCGTCTACACCATGCCCGACGCCGCCAAGCGCAAAGCCATCGCCGATATCGCGCGCTGGGTCGCCGGGGGCAAGCCCCAATTCGCAATTGCCGCGCGCTTTCCCCTGGGCGAAGCCGCCGCCGCTCACGAAACGGTAGAATCCGGTAATAAAATCGGTCACGTGATACTGGACATTCCCTGATGCCGAATCGTTTTGATTACTGTTGAGGACAAGATTCATATGGCAAGCGCTCTCTTTTCACCGATCAAGCTGCGCGGGCTCGAGCTCGCGAACCGCATCATGGTGTCACCGATGTGCCAGTACAACTCCGACAACGGCAGCGCCAACGACTGGCACCTCATGCACCTGGGCCAGTTCTCGCTCGGCGCCGGCGCGCTCGTCATGACGGAATCGACCCACGTCACGCCGGAGGGGCGCATCTCGCTCAAGTGTGCCGGTATGTACTCGGACGAGAACGAAGCCGCGATGAAGCGGGTAATCGACTTCTGCCGGAAGTACGGGGTCGCCAAGCTCGGCCTCCAGCTCGGCCACGCGGGCCGCAAGGGCTCGACCCATCCGCCGGCCGCCGGCGGGAAGCCGCTGAAGCCGGAGGAAGGCGCCTGGGAGACGATCGCCCCCTCCGCGTTGCCGTACGCCCCGGGCTGGCATACCCCGCGCGCGATGACGAAAGCCGACATCGAGCGCGTGCGCAACGCCTTCGCCGATTCCGTGAAGCGGGCGCTGCGGATCGGCTACGATCTTATCGAAATGCACGCCGGGCACGGCTACCTCGGCCACGAGTTCCTCTCGCCGATCTCGAACCAGCGTAAGGACGAGTACGGCGGCAGCCTCGCGAACCGCATGCGCTTCCCGCTCGAGACCTTCGCGGCGATGCGCGCGGTGTGGCCGTCCGAGAAGCCGATGGGCGTGCGCATCTCGGCGACCGACTGGGTGGAGGGCGGCTGGGACGCCGACCAGTCCGTCGAGTTCGCCCGGGAGCTGAAGAAGCTCGGCTGCGACTACGTCGATTGCTCGAGCGGGGCGCTCGACCCGCGCCAGCAGGTGCCCTTCGCGCCGGGGTACAACGTTCCGTTCGCGGAGCGGATCCGTAGCGATGCGGGCATCCCGACCATTACGGTGGGACTCATCACGAGCCCGCGCCAGTGCGAGGAGATCGTCGCGTCGGGCAAGGCCGATTTCGTCTGCCTCGCGCGCGGCGCGATGTGGAATCCGCGCTTCGCGTGGCACGCGGCCGAGGAGCTTGGCGCCGAAGCGCCCTACGCGCCCAAGTACATGGCTTGCCATCCCAAGCTGCGGCCGCAGGTGTTCCCGAACCGCAAGGCCGCATAACAGACTGTCCGACTTTCGTTCGACAGCCTGTTATATGCAAAACCGCCCGCAGACTTTGGAAGGGAACGGAACAGAGATGCTGATCCAGTTGAATTCTAGAGGCACGACTGCAGGAGCGTTCGTGTGTTTTGGAAAATCCGCATTTGGCCTGCGGGCGGTTTTGCTTGAGGATTGTGTCGGCACCATCCCGACACAATCCTGAGGAGAGCGACATGGCGAAGAAACGTGGGGGGCCGACGGTCATCAAGGGGGCATCGATCGAGCCGAAGAAGGGCAGGCGCGGCGAGACGCTCGCCGAAGCAATGACCGGGCATCCCGATCCTGGCCATCGCTGGGAGCGCCCGCTGCAGGCGCCGGGCCGGATGCAGGTGGATTTCGAGGAGCGCGTGGACTTCAGGCGCCTGCACGACTACCGACTCGCGCGCACGCGAAACGCCCTCGCCGGTTCGGGCCTGGGCGCGCTGCTCGTCTTCGACCAGCACAACATCCGCTACATCTCTTCGACGGTCATCGGGGAATGGGCGCGCGACAAGCTGATCCGCTACTGCCTGTTGACCGGCAACGGCGATCCCTACGTATGGGACTTCGGCTCGGCCGCGCGGCACCACCGGCTCTACTGTCCCTGGCTGCCGGCGAATCACTGGCGCGCCGGCAATCCCGGCATGCGCGGTGCGATCCATCCCAAGGTCGGTCTCTTCGAGGAAGCCGCGAAGGAGATCAAGGCGCTTCTCGACGAGGAGGGTGTGGGGAAGATGCCGCTCGGCGTGGATGTCGTCGAGCCGGGGTTCCTGTTCGCGCTGCAGAAACTCGGCATCAAGGTGCAGGATTGCCAGCAGGTGATGCTGGACGCGCGCGAGATCAAGAGCCACGACGAGATCACGCTGCTCAACATGGCGGCCGCGATGGGCGACGGCGTCTACCAGGACATCTACGAGCAATTGAAGCCCGGCGTGCGCGAGAACGAGATCGTTGCGATGGCGACCAAGCGGCTCTACGACATGGGCTCGGACTGCGTCGAGGCGATCAACGCCATCGCCGGCGAGCGCTGCAGCCCGCATCCGCACAACTTCACCGACCGCCTGATCCGGCCCGGCGACCAGGCCTATTTCGACATCATCCAGTCCTACATGGGCTACAAGACCTGCTACTACCGCACGTTTACGGTAGGCTCGGCGACTGCCGCGCAGCATGACGCCTATCGCATGGCGCGGGAATGGATGGACAGCGCGATTGACCTGCTGAAGCCGGGCGTCTCGACCGACCGTGTCGTGCAGGCGTTTCCCAAGGCGCAGGAGATTGGCTTCGACACCGAGATGTCCGCGTTCGGGCTCAATTTCTGCCACGGGCTCGGCCTGGGGCTGCACGAGCGGCCACTGATCTCGCGGCTGAACTCGTTCAAGGACCCCTACGAATTGAAGGCCGGGATGGTGTTCGCGGTCGAGACCTTCTGCCCGGCGAAGGACGGCATCTCGGCGGCACGCATTGAAGAAGAGGTGGTCCTCACGCCGGGCGGGGCGAAAATCATCACGCTATTCCCGGCGCAGGAACTGCCCATTGCCAATAAATACTAGAAGCGTGACGACTGACGAGAAACCAGCAACGAGAAACGAGTAACGCGCAACGGGTGTCCATGGATACGAAAGCGAAAGGCAAGAAAACAGCGGCGGCGGGTGCGGAGATCGGCCGCGAGACGCGGCTCGAGTTGTACCGGCTGCAGGTAGAATTGCGCTATTGTGAGAAGCGCGCCTACGATCTTTTCCTGCAGAACCTGGTCAAGGGCACGAGCCACCTCTCGCTTGGCCAGGAGGCGATCGCCGCGGCGTTCGGCGTGGCGATGCGCCCGGATGACTGGACGTTCTGCACTTATCGCGGCCACGCGCACACGCTCGCGCGCGGCGCATCGATGACGGGCGTGCTGGGCGAGCTGATGGGCCGCGAGTGCGGGCTGCTC
>JBGQGU010000035.1:0-11958 GCA_041497655.1 Gammaproteobacteria bacterium | reverse complement strand
GATCGCCACGTAGCCGTTGAGGTAGGGCCGGCCCTTGCGGAAATAGCCTGGAAACTTGCGCCCCGTCCAGTGCGAACCCGCCACGTGCTCGACAAAAGTGAATGGCCCCGTGCCCATGACGTTGCGCTCGGGGAAGCGCGGGTCCTGCTTGAGCCTGGCCGCGCTGTAGACGCAGTCCCAGGGGCTCGCGAAGTTGCTGAGCATCGCGGCGTTGCGCTTCTTCAGCCTGAACACCACGGTGAGCGGGTCCGGCGTGGCGATCGTATCGATGTCGGCGTAGCTCGCCTGCCGCACCGAGCGCACGCCTGCCGACGGATTGCGCAGCCGCTCGTAGGTTGCCTTGATGTCCTCGGAGGTGAACGCGCTGCCATCGTGGAACTTCACGCCCTTGCGCAGCTTGAAGGTGTATGTGAGCCCGTCCTTCGACACCGTCCACGACTCCGCGAGGTCGCCCTTGATCGCCGGGTACTTCGCGGTGTCGAATTCAAGCAGCGTGTTGTAATGCGGGCGCACCGGGTGAATGAACGCGAAGGACGTCTGCGCGTGGCAATCGTAGTTGGGCGGCTCCGCGCTCACCGCGAACTTGAGCAGCCCGCCCGACTTCGGCGCCTCCGCCGCCATCGCGCCCGCCGCGGCCAGCGCCACCGCGCTCAACAGCAGTGCAGACAATCCCTTCATGATCCCTCCTCCTTTTTTGATGAAGCGTGACTCGTCGCTCGTTTCTCGTTTCTGGCCCGCTCCGCGCCAACGGCGGCTGGCGAATCACCCGTCACGAGTCACGAGAAACGAGGAACCAGTCACTCCTTCAGATCTTGATACAAGCGGCGAAATGCTTCGGCCGCACCTCGCGCAGCTTGGGAATCGTGATCTTACACTCTTCGCTCGCCAGCGGGCACCGCGTGTGGAACACGCAGCCGCGCGGCGGATTGAGCGGGCTCGGAACTTCCCCTCCCAGCACGCGATGCTCGCGCCTCGCCTCGATTTGCGGGTCGGGGATCGGCACCGCATCGAGCAGCGCCTTGGTATAGGGATGCAGCGGCTCGGCGTAGAGCGTATCGCGGTCGGCGATCTCCATCACTCTTCCGAGATACATGACGATCACGCGGTCGGAGATGTGCCGCACCACCGCGAGATCGTGCGCGATGAACAGGAACGTCAGCTGGAACTTCTGCTGCAGGTCTTCGAGCAGGTTGATGATCTGAGCCTGGATCGAAACGTCGAGCGCGGAGACCGGCTCGTCGCACACGATGAAGGACGGCTGCATCGCCAGCGCGCGCGCGATCCCCACCCGCTGGCGCTGGCCGCCGGACAATTCGTGCGGATAGCGCTCCGCCATGTACTCGAACAGCCCCACCTGGGTGAGCAGCTCCACCACCTTGGCGCGCGCCGCCTTGTTGTCGGGGACGAGCTTGTACACCCGCATCGGCTCGGCGATGATCTCGCCGATGGTCATGCGCGGATTGAGCGAGCTGAACGGGTCCTGGAAGATGACCTGGATCTTGCGGCGATAGTCCTTGAGCTGCTGTCCACCGGCGCGCGTGACGTTGGCGCCCTCGAACACTATCTCGCCGCCGGTCGCCTCCTCGAGCCTCAAGAGCGTGCGCCCGACCGTGGTCTTGCCGCAGCCGGACTCACCCACCAGCCCCACCGTCTCGCCGCGGAAGACCTCGAAGGAGAGCCCGTCCACCGCGCGCACCTCAAGGCGGGCGCTCTTGAACAGCTTGAGACCGGCGCCGACCTCAAAGTAGGTCTTGAGGTCGTGCACCTTCAACAGCGGCCGCGCCCTGTCGAGCGCCTTGCGCACCGGCGGCTGCGGATTCGCGCTCTGCAACTTGAGCCCGGCCGGCCCCACTTGCGCCATCTCCCTCGCCCGGATGCACGCCGAATAGCGGTGCGGCTCGACCTGCGCGAGCGGCGGCGGCGCAGCGACGCACGCCGGCCGCTGCGCCGGGCAGCGCGGGGCGAAACGGCACCCCGGCTGCGGGTCGAGCAGGTTGGGCGGCAGGCCCTCGATGGTCTCGAGCTTCAAGCCGCGCGGCTGGTCGAGCCGCGGCACCGAGCGCAGCAGTCCTGCGGTGTAGGGATGCAGCGGCCTGGCGAACACGTCGGCGGCGCTGCCCTGCTCCGCGAGCCGCGCGGCATACATCACGTTCACCCGGTTGGCGTAACGCGCGACGATGCCGAGGTTGTGGGTGATGATCACCATGGCGATGCCGAGATCGCGCGAGAGATCCTTCATGAGCTTCAGAATCTGCGCCTGGATCGTGACGTCGAGCGCGGTGGTCGGCTCGTCGGCGATGATGAGCCTGGGATTGCAGGAGAGCGCGATCGCGACCATCACGCGCTGGCGCATGCCGCCGGAGAACTGGTGCGGGTACTGGTCGAGCCGCTGCTCGGGGTCGGGGATGCCGACCAGCTTCAGGAGCTCCCCCGCGCGCGCGCGCGCCGCCTCCTCGGTCATGTTGAGGTGGATCAACAGCGGCTCCATGATCTGGAAACCGATGGTGAGCACGGGGTTGAGCGAAGTCATCGGCTCCTGGAAGATCATCGCGATGTCGCGGCCCCGGATCTCGCGCATCTCGTCTTCCGTGAGATCGAGGAGATTGCGGCCCTGGAACAGGATCCTGCCGCCGACGATGCGCCCGGCTGGCTTCGCGAGCAGGCGCATGATGGCAAGCGCGGAGACCGACTTGCCGCAGCCCGATTCGCCGACGAGCGCCACGGTCTCGCCCGGCTTCACCTTGTAGGAAATGCCTTCGACCGCGCGCACCACGCCGCGCGTCGTCACGAAATGGACGTGCAGGTCCTCGACTTCGAGCAGCCAGGAACTCTGCGCCGTTTCGGTCGCGGCGGCGCCCCGCGTCGCGGTGGGTTGGTCCATCCTCCGGGGAACTGCTTGTTGGTGTGGGCTCAAGCTATCTAACCACGATGTGGATTGTCAAGTCACATTAAACCGGACGGAGACTCGCCGTTCAACGCGCAGGGTATAAACTCATCTTCCGTCACTTCGTCACCACTTATTCTTCAGAATGAAAATGTCCAGCGCTCTGTCCCTCGCCGGCTTGTGCCTCACCGTCGTTGCTGTCGTGTTTCTGCTGCTCGCCCGCGGCGGCGCGTCGGACTGGCGCACCGCGAGCCGCGAGCCGGTCGGACTCGCGCCCGATGCGGCGGCCCATCCCGACGCGATCGTCCAGGTCTACAGCGCACGCGCCTGGGGCTGGCGCGGTTACTTCGGGGTGCATACCTGGGTCGCGGTCAAGGCGGCCCGCGCGAAGGAGTACACGGTCTACGAAGTGATCGGCTGGCGCCTGCGCACCAGCGAATCGGCGCTGGCGATCCGCAGCCGGGTCCCCGACGAGCGCTGGTTCGGATCCGCGCCGGAACTGCTCGCCGACAAGCGCGGACCCGGCGCGGATGCGCTGATCGCGCGCATCGACAGGGCCGCGCGTGAATATCCCTACCGCGGCGAATACAGCATGTGGCCGGGACCGAACTCCAACACCTTCACTGCGTGGGTCGCCCGCGCCGTCCCCGAGCTCGAAGTGGATCTGCCGCCGACCGCGATCGGCAAGAATTATCTCGGGGACCGGCTGGTGGCAGCGGCGCCGAGCGGCAGCGGCGTGCAGGTATCGCTCTACGGACTGCTCGGCTTCACCGCGAGCGGCGTCGAAGGCCTCGAGGTCAACGTGCTCGGCCTCACTTTCGGAGCGGGCCTGTTCCCGCCGGCGTTGAAGTTGCCGATCATCGGCCGCATCGGCCCGGCCGGCTAGTGCCGTTCCAACTAGTCTGCGCGGATATTGTTCTCGCGCACCACTTTCCCCCACCGCGCGATCTCGGCGACGAGAAACTTCTGCAGCGCGGCGGGGCTGCTGACGGCGAGGTCCATGCCGAGCGTCTCGGAGAGCTGTTTGTGCACGTCCGGCAGGTTGAATACCTTCGTGAGTTCAGCGTGGAACTTGTCCAGTATGGGCGTGGGCGTGCCGGCTGGCGCGAAAATGCCCCACCAAGCAAGCGCCGAGAAACCGGGGAACCCTTGCTCCGCGAGCAAGGGTACGTCGGGCAGCGCGTTCGAGCGCTTATCGCCGGTGACGGCGATGGCGCGCAGCTTGCCACCTTTCACGTGCGGCGTCAGCAGGGCCACCGTGCCGATGGCGAGATCGATGTTGCCGCCCAGCGCATCCACGGTCATCGGACCGCCGCCCTTGTAGGGCACGTGCACGATCTTGAAGCCGCCCGTCTGCTGCACCAGTGTCAGGGTCAGGTGCCCTAGGCTGCCGCTTCCGATCGAGCCATAGGTCACGCTGTCCGGCTTTGCCTTCGCTGCCTTGATCACATCGCCAAAGCTCTTGTACGGCTTCGCGACGTTGGTCACGATGGCGTTCGGCGCGGTGGCCACCAGCATGACTGGCGCCAGGTCCTTCACCGTGTCGAATGGCAGATTTGGAATCAGCGTCGGGTTGACCGCGTGCGTGTCGAAGACGAAGAGCCACGTGTAGCCGTCCGGCGTCGCCTTGGCGGCAATGCCCGCCCCCAATGACCCGGAGGCGCCCGGCCGGTTGTCCACGATGAACTGCTGGCCCAGCACCGGAGTGAGCTTGCTCCCCACCAGGCGCGCCATGGGATCGGTCGTGCCGCCCGGCGGGAACGGCACGATGAAGCGCACCGGTCTCGCCGGCCAGTCAATCTTCTGCGCGAGCGCCGGCAGCGCCGCGAGCGCGGCGAGCAATCCGACAACTACGCGAAACGAAATCGAGCGATTCATGCGCTCTCCTCCTCTCTCGGAACAGCGTGGATCGTGATTCGTGGGTCGACTCATTCTGCCTTCCGCCTTCCACCTCAGTCTAGCCCGGCCACTCACCGGGCCTCCCAGAGCCGCTGCTGGCGGCCCGCGGCGCTTTGGTGCAGTATGACCGCCGCAGGCCGCAGCCGCCAAGAGGAGGGGGCCATGAGAATTACAATGGGGGGGCTCGCAGGTTTCATTGCCGGCGCGTTGAGCCTTTGGAGCACGTGGTCAGCGACGGCCTGGGGGCAGGACAGGTATCCCAGCCGTCCGGTCCGCGTCATCGTTCCATTTTCGCCAGGCGGCGGCAGTGACGTCCTCGCGCGCTTCCTCGGGCCGCGGCTCTCCGAGCGGCTCGGGCAGCCGGTGGTGGTGGACAACCGCCCCGCCGCCTCCGGCGTCGTCGGCGCGGATCTCGTCGCCAAGGCCACGCCTGACGGCTACACGCTGCTGCTGGTGTTCTCGACCCACGCGCAGAGCGCGCAGCTCTTCGCCAAGCTGCCCTTCGACCCGATCAAGGACTTCGCGCCGATCACGCTGGTGATCACGACGCCGCTCGGCATGATGCTGACCCCGGCGGTGCCGGCGAAGACGGTGAAGGAATTCATCGCGTACGCCAAGGCCAACCCCGGCAAGCTCAACTACGGCTCGTCCGGGCCGGGCAGTTCCCCGCACCTTGCCGCCGAGCTCTTCATGTCCATGGCCGGGGTACAGATGACGCATATCCCGTACAAGGGCGTCGCGCCGATCATCGCCGCGCAGCTCGGCAACGAGGTGCAATTCTCTTTCGCCAACATGTTCTCGACCGAGGGCCACTGGAGGGCCGGCCGGCTGCGCCTCGTTGCCCATGCGGGAGCAAAGCGTCTCGAGTCCATGCCGGAGCTGCCCACGATCTCCGAGTCAGGTGTGCCCGGCTACGAGGCCATCATCTGGTATGGCTACATGACCGCCGCCAAGACGCCGCGGCCGATCGTCGACAGGCTGAACCAGGAAATCAAGGCCGTCGCCAACCTGCCCGACGTGCGCAAGACGCTGGCCTCCCAGGGCAACGAAGTGATCGCCGGCACGCCGCAGGACTTCGCCAGGCTCATTGTCTCTGATGCCGACAAATGGGGCGCCATTGGCAGGAAACTGGGCGTGAAGCTGGATTGAGGGATGAGGGATGAGGGAAGATCAATTGCGTGGCACGCTTCAACAATTATTACTTTGACCTAAGTGAAAGAGGCCTCTATGCCCATCCGTTTGCCTTTGCTGATCGCTATTGCCATGGCGCTCGCCGCGCCAGCGGGAGCGCTTGCACAGAAATATCCAGCGAAGCCAGTGCGCCTGGTGCTGCCCTACACCGCCGCCAGCGCGGTGGACGTGCTGGGACGCCTCTATGCCCAGAAGATGTCGGAGACCTGGGGACAGCAGGTTCTGGTGGATAACCGTACCGGCGCAGCCGGCATCATCGGGATGGAGGCCATCGCGCGCGCGGTGCCGGACGGCTACACCCTCGGTATGGGCAACGCCGCGACGCTCGCGCTCAATCCCCACCTCTACCAGAAGCTCCCCTATGACGTGATGCGGGATTACGCGCCGATCTCGCTGGCAGCGATCATCCGCAATTGCCTCGTGGTGCATCCCTCGCTCCCGGTGAAATCGGTGAAGGAGTTGATCGCGCTCGCCAAGGCTCGCCCGGGCCAGTTGAATTACGCCTCCGGCGGCGTCGGCAGCGCGCAGCACGTTCCGATGGAAATGCTGAAGGCGCTGGCCGGCATCAACATCGTGCACGTCCCCTACAAGGGGCTCACCCCGGCATTCAACGACGTGCTCGCCGGGGAGGTGCCGATGATCATCCCCGGCCTGGTGAGCGTGCTGCCGTACCACAAGTCGGGGCGCTTGCGGATCATCGCCACCACGGGCGCGACGCGCACCAGCGTCACGCCGGAGATCCCGACCATCGCGCAAGCGGGCGTGCCGGGCTATGAGTTCGATTCCTGGACCGGCTTCCTCGCGCCCACGGGCACGCCGCCGGCCATCCTCTCGCAGGTCAATGCAGAGATCGTGCGCATCAGCAACCTGCCCGACGTGCGCGACCGCCTGACCAATCTCGGCTTCGATGTCGTCGGCGGCACTCCCGAGGCCTTCGCCGCGCAGATCAAGTCCAATAACGCGCGTCTCGGCAAGGTGATCCGCGACGCGGGGATCAAGGCCGAATGAAGCGCGAGTCGCACTTCATCACGTTTGATTGAGCGCGCGTCGCGCCCGTCCCTCGTTACTCGTCACCTGGAGTAAGATGCACGCTTTCCAAGCCCGGAAGAGATCCCCATGCGTACATCGAGCAATGCTTTCCATATCGTAGCGGCGCTCAGCGCGGGCGTCTGCCTGGCCCAGCCGGCGTTCGCCCAAGCCGACGCCGCCAAGGACTATCCGAACAAGCCGGTCCGCTTCATCGCGCCGTTCGTGCCGGGCGCCGGCACCGACACCACCGCGCGCACCATCGCCCAGAAGCTCTCCGAAAAGTGGGGGCAGCAGTTCATCGTGGACAACCGCACCGGGGCGGCGGGTTCGATCGGCGTGGATCTCACCGCGAAGGCGGTCCCGGACGGCTATACGATCTGCCTGATCTCGGCATCGCATTCCGTCAGTGCCGCGACCAGCTCGAAGCTTCCCTACGACCTCACGAAGGACCTGCAGGCGATCACGCAGGCGTCTTCTCTCTTCTACGCGGTCTACCACAGCCCCTCGCTCACGGTGAATTCAATCAAGGAGTTGATCGCGTACGCCAAGGCGAACCCGGGCAAACTCAACTTCGGGTCTTCCGGCACCGGAAGTCTGCAACACTTCGCGGGCGAGATGTTCAATCACATGACCGGCATCAAGCTCGTCCACGTGCCGTACAAGGGCTCGGCCGCCGTGATCACCGCCATGTTGGCCGGTGACGTCCAGGTGGGCTTCGGGACGCTCTTCGGCGTGCGACCCCACATGCCGACCGGCCGCCTGCGGGTTCTGGCCATCACCGCAGGCAAGCGCTCGCCCGCGGCACCGGAGCTGCCGACGGTCGTGGAGGCCGGCGTGCCTGGCTACGTGGTCGACCAGTGGTACGGAATCATCACGGGCGCCAAGGTACCCGCCGCCATCGTCCGCAAGTTGAATGCGGCGATCGCCGAGTCGCTGAAGTTACCGGACGTCGCGAAACGACTCGCGTCCGACGGCTCCACCGCGGTCGGCTCGACGCCCGAGCAGTTCAGCGCGCACATCAAGTCCGAGATCGCCAAGTGGCGCAAGCTCGTGAAGGAAGCGAAGCTCGAGCTCCAGGAGTGAGTCGTGATTCGTGTTTCGAATCCTTCTACCTTCCTGCCAGGCCCTACGCGGTGCCGTGCTTGGTCTCGAATTCGATACCGATTCGCTTCAGGAGATCAAAGGGCAGCACGCCGCCGGCGCAGACGATCACCGCATCATTCAGGATATTCATGGAGCGACTGCCCTGGCGCAAAGCTACGTCAGCTGCGCCGATTTTGTCGATAGTGGAGCCCAGCAGGACTTGCAGCCGGCCTCCGGTTGACGCAGCGTCGAGCCGCTGCCGGTTCATCGGCTTTACGCGATTGAGGACTTCGCCGCGGTAGGAAAGCGTGACCTTCGTGCCGGTCTGTTCCGAGAGCGCCACCGCGGCCTCGAGAGCGCTGTCTCCCCCGCCGACGACCAGCACTCGCCGGTTCCGGTACTGCTCGGGGTCGATGAGCCGATAGACAACTTTCGGCTGCTCCTCGCCCGGCACGCCAAGCTTGCGCGGCGTTCCGCGCCGGCCCACCGCGAGCAGGACCGCCCGGGTGGTGTAGGTCCCCCGCGTGGTCTTCACCACGAAGCCACGGTCCGACCGCTCGATCGAGTCCATGCGCTCGTTAAACCGGATCCTGAGTCCGGTTTTCCTCACGACCCCCTGCCAAAAAGAGAGTAGCGCTTCCTTTTTCACCTCGTTGAACTTCATCTTGCCGACGAGCGGCAACCGGACCGGAGCGGTCATCGCGATCTTGTTCCGGGGATAGTGGTACACCGTGCCGCCCAGCGATTCTTCCTGCTCGACCAGGAGGTACTTGAGCTTGTGCTGAATCGCGCCCAGTCCGGCTGCGATGCCCGCCGGCCCGGCGCCGACGATGACCGCGTCGAGTTCGGGCCCGCCGCCCGCGGCGCCCTTGATCGTCGTGATCGCCTGGCGGCCCTGCTCCACGGCCTTGCGGATGAGGCCCATGCCGCCGAGCTCGCCGGCGATGAAGATGCCGGGAACATTCGTCTCGAAGTTCGGCTTGACGTTGGGGATGTCGATGCCGCGGCGCTCGCTGCCGAAGACCAGCTTGATCGCGTCGAACGGGCAGGATGCCACGCATGCGCCGTGCCCGATGCACGCCGACGGGTTCACCAGTTGCGCCTTGCCGTTGATCACCCCGATTGCGCCCTCGGGGCAGGCCTTGACGCAACCGCTCGAGCCGATGCAGCGCTGGGGATCGACCACCGGGTGCAGGGAGACCGGCTCGGTCAGTCCGGACTCGACGGCCTCGTGGAACTGCTCGGCATATTGCGCCCGGCTCCGGGCACGACGGCGGAAATACACCCCGAAGACGATCAGCAATGGGATTGTGTAGAGCAGCAGCGTCGAAACATTCTGCATGAGTTGCGCCGTCCGCGTGAGCGCGTGTCGCGGAATTCTACTTCGCGTGCAAGCGCTTTGGCGACAGCATTCGAACACTTTTTTCGCGTCGCCAATCAGAGACAAACAGAACTTCCGTCGTCGGCGAGCGACGGAGTTTGTCTATGATTTTCTGATTCGTGCGATGCATCACGAATGGTCCCCCTGGATAGCTTGACACGATAAGAGTCGAAAATTTATTCTCGCAAGAGCATTTTCTCGAGCCTATTCGATTGTTCACGCCGGCTCGTGCTCAAGTAGTCCTCGAGTTGCGCGTTGGGAGAGATTGCAATGGCTGAAGTCCTGGTGCGCCGTCAGCCTGTGCCGGATGTCGCGTATCACGACGCTGAGTCTGAAGTCCTGGTGCGCCGTCAGCCCGCGCCGGATGTCGCGCATCACGCCGCTGAAAGAGCGCGTGAGCGCCGTGCCGTACCTCGGCGCTGGCTCCTCATTCCCGCCGTCTGCGCGCTGGTCGGATCGGCGTGGCTATTTAGCCGCTACGGCAGCTACAAGTCGGGCTCGCTCCTGGGCTACAACCTGGGGCTCGCGGGCGGCGTGGGGCTGCTCTTCATCCTGCTTTATCCGCTGCGCAAGCGCACGCGTTTCCTGCACGCGTTGGGCCCGACGAAATCGTGGTTCGCGATGCACATGACCTGCGGCGTCCTCGCGCCGTTTCTCATCCTCTTGCATTCCAAGTTCCACATCGGCTCGGTCAACGCGGGGGTCGCGCTCATCAGCATGCTGCTGGTCGCCACCAGCGGTTTCGTCGGCCGCTTCATCTACGTGCGCATCCACCATGGGCTGTACGGCACGAGGATGTCGCTGGCGGAGCTGCAGGCGCAGGTCGGGTTCAATGCCGGCGAAGTGCGTTCGAAACTGAGCTTCGCGCCGCGCGTCGAGCAATGGCTCAGGGAGTTCGAGGCGACGGCGGTCGAGCCGCCGAAGAACATGGTGCACGGCATGTGGCGTTTTCTCACTCTCGGCGTGCGCGCGCGCTGGGTGCGCCGCCGCTGCACGCAGGAGTTCGCTCGCGCCTACCGCATGCACGCGCGCGCGGTCAAGTGGGACGCCGCGCGGCAGCAGCGCCACCTCGCCGGGGGCAAGGCGCTCATCGCGAACTTCCTTGCCGGCGCGCAGCGCGTGGCGCAATTCAGCCGTTACGAGCGCCTGTTTTCTTTGTGGCATGTCCTGCATGTGCCGCTCGTGTGGATGATGGTGTTCAGCGCCATCGCCCACGTGGTCGCGGTGCACGCCTACTGATAAGCCACGCGGCTGAGTGCTCCCCGCCAGTCCGTCATGCCTCGCGCGCTTCCGCCGTCACGGTCCATGGATGCGCCGCCTCGTCGCGGCGTGCTGCGCGCTCGTGTCCAGCGCCGCCCTGGCCCAGGCGCTGGAGAACGTCCTCTCGCCGGGCCCGGTGATCGAGGGGCATGCCAAGGTCGAGAGCGAGTGCCGCAAATGCCACATTCCGTTCAAGCGCAACGCGCAGGACGGGCTGTGCCTCGACTGCCACAAGGAAACCGCCGTAGACGTCCGGCAGCACACGGGCCTGCACGGCCGCCAGCGGCCGCAGCCCTGCCGCGAGTGCCACACGGACCACAGGGGCCGCGACGCGAAGATCGTGCTGCTCGACGAGCGCACGTTCGACCACGACCCAACCGACTTTGCGCTGCGCAGCGCGCACGCGGACCCGAAGACGCAGTGCCGCAGTTGCCATGTGCCTGGCAAGAAGTATCGCGAAGCACCCGGCCGGTGCATCGACTGCCACGCCAAGAAGGATGTGCACAAGGGACGCCTCGGCAACGCATGCGCGGACTGCCACACGGAGAACGACTGGAAGGAAACAGGCAAGTTCGACCACGACAAGACGCGCTTCCCGCTCCGCGGCAAGCACGCGCCACCGCTCGAGTGCGAGAGCTGCCACAAGGATACCCGCTACAAGGAAACGCCGACCGCGTGCATCGGCTGCCACAAGAAGGACGACAAGCACGAGGCCACCCTGGGCGAGAAGTGCGCCGACTGCCACACCGAGCGCGACTGGAAGGCGAGCAAGTTCGACCACGACAAGACCAAGTTCCACCTGCGAGGCGGCCACGTGGCGCCCAAGGTCAAGTGCGACGCCTGCCACAAGGACCAGAAGAGCTATCGCAAGACGCCGACCGACTGCTACAGCTGCCACAAGAAGGACGACAAGCACAAGGGAAGCCTGGGCAATGCGTGCGCGGACTGCCATACCGAGAAGAACTGGAAGGAAACAGGCAAGTTCGACCACGACAAGACGCGCTTCCCGCTCCGCGGCAAGCACGCGCCGCCGCTCAAGTGCGAGAGCTGCCACAAGTCAGCCGTATTCAAGGACGCGCCCACCGCGTGTGTCGCGTGCCACCGCAAGGACGACAAACACAAAGGCTCGCTCGGCGATTCGTGCGGCAACTGCCATACCGACCGCAACTGGAAAGACACCTCATTCGATCACGGCAAGACCCGCTTTCCGCTGCTCGACAGCCACGCCAAG
>JBGQGU010000034.1:0-11963 GCA_041497655.1 Gammaproteobacteria bacterium | reverse complement strand
GCTGGATGCGCAGCAGCGCGCGCTCTTTGGAAATGATCCCTTCTTGGAACATCTCCACCGAGCTGCGCACCATCGCGTGGCCGTTCATCTTGCCGTTGCGGGTCTGCAGGCAGTAGAGCCTGCCCTTCTCGACGGTGAATTCGAAATCCTGCACTTCCCGGTAATGCGACTCGAGCCGGTTGTGCAGCTCGGTCAACTGGCGGTAGGCCTCCGGCATCTCCCGTTCCATCTCGGCGATGGGCCGCGGGGTGCGGATACCTGCCACCACGTCCTCGCCCTGCGCGTTGACCAGGTACTCGCCGTAGATCGAGTTCTCGCCGGTGCCCGGGTTGCGGGTGAAGCCCACGCCGGTGCCGGAATCGTTGCCCATGTTGCCGAAGACCATGGAGCAGACGTTGACCGCCGTGCCGTTCGCCATGTCCGGGGTGATCTTGAACTGCCTGCGGTAGTCGACCGCGCGCTTGCCCATCCAGGAACGAAACACCGCGCCCACCGAGATCTCGAGCTGCTCGTTGGGGTCCTGCGGAAAGGGCTTGCCGGTGCGGTGCTTGACGACGTCGAAAAACTCGCCGGCGAGCTCCTCGAGGTGCGCGGCCGCAAGGTCCACGTCGAGGCGCGCGTTGTAGCGGCGCCTCACCGCGGCCATGCGCTCGTCGAAATGCTCGTCTGCGATGCCGAGTGCGATCTTGCCGAAGAGCTGGATGAAGCGGCGGTAGGCGTCGTAGGCGAAGCGCGGGTTGCCGGTCTGCTTGATCAGCCCCTGCAGCGAGGCTTCATTGAGACCGAGGTTGAGAATGGTGTCCATCATCCCCGGCATCGACATCGCCGAGCCCGAGCGCACGGAAACGAGCAGCGGGTTCGCCGCGCTGCCGAAGCCTTTGCCGGTTTTCTTTTCCAGCGCGGCCATATGGCGCCGGATGTCGTCCATGAGGCCGTCGGGCAGGCGATTGGCCTCGAGGTAACTGAGGCACGCCTCGGTCGTCACGGTGAAGCCCGGCGGAACGTTCAGGCCGATCTGCGTCATCTCGCACAGATTGGCGCCCTTGCCGCCGAGGAGCATCTTGTTCTTGCCGTCGCCCTCCTCGAACGTGTAGATGTATTTCCTGCCGGTCGCGATGATGTTTTCCGTTTTGCCCATGCTGGATGACCCGTTGTGAGCGTATGGATGGATCTAGCGCCGCGAATCGCGGCCTGGCGTTCGACCGGTCCGGCTTTCGAAGTCCCGATTCTAAGGCAAATCGCCGCTGTCTTTCACGGGTCGGGCTATTCATCCCGGGGACCCTTCGAGCATATTGGACCTATGCTCGCGGACAGCCATTGATCCACGTCAAACCCGGCTACTTCGACAGGAAGCCGAGATCAGTCAGCATTTTGGCGATCAGCTTCTCTTCGCTTTCGAGCAGCTTGGGAACCTCGGCGCTGCCGTGGAAATCTTCGGCCCAGGCGTTGTCGTCCAGATCCTTTTTCCAGTCTTCGGCTTGAACGACCCTGGCGAAGGCCTGGTCCCAGAACGCCATCTGCGCGGGGGTCAGTCCTTTGGGCCCGATGAACCCGCGCCAGCTGGAGTAGACCGCATTGAAACCCTGCTCCCGGAAGGTGGGGATGCCCGCTCCCTTGCCCGGCTGGCGGTCAGGCGCGGAAATGCCGAGCGCGTGAAGCTGGCCGTTCTCGAGAAGCGGGGCCAGCGTGCCGAGCGTCCCGATGTACGCGTCTACGTGCCCGCCGAGCACTTGCGAGGTGCCTTCGCCCGCTGACTTCACGATGACGACCTTGGTTGCCCTGGCCTCGGCACCGGCCGCCTGAGCGATCATGCCGATGAGGATGTGATTGTGATTTCCCCGGGAAGCGGCAAACGAAAAGCTGACCGAGGCGGGGTCCTTCTTCAGGCGCGCGGCCAGCTCCTTCGTCGAGGTGATGGGGGAGCCGGCCTTGACCACGATCATGGGGTATTCGCGGATCAGGATGCTGAGCGGCGTGAAGTCCCGGTAGCTGAGTTTCCCGACGCCCAGCGCATGGTTGGTGAGCATCGTCGAGGAAAACGTGGCGATGGTGTGCGGGTCTCCCACGCGCTGGCTGACGTAAGTCCAGGCGATCGTGCCGCCGCCACCAGGGCGGTTCGCCACGGAGATGGTCTGGAACAGGGAGGTCTGCAGCAGGAGCTTCTGGAGCAGGCGGGCGCTGCGGTCGGAGGCGCCGCCGGCGCCGGAAGCGACCACGATCTCGACATTCGCCGCGGGCCTCCAGGCCTGGGCACTTGCCATGCCGGCCGCCATCGCAGCAAACCCCGCCACCCTGATCAATCGTGCGATGCTATGCATCAGATTCCACCTATTGGAACGAGCTGGAAAGAATGTGCGGCCAGACTGCAATGATCCTCGCACGCCAGAATTGACACAAGCTCCACGCTGCAAGAATATGCCCGGACCGCCACTGACCCGCTGGCAGCGTGAAAAACGGAGCCACGGGCGCGGACAGGGCCAAACGATACTGGAAAGGAAAAGAATGGATCAGTCGAGCAGTCCGGATAGGGCCGCGGCGCTGGCCGGACTGAAAGTCGTGGATCTGACCCAGTACGAAGCCGGCACGTCCTGCACCGAATCGCTGGCCTGGTTGGGCGCGGATGTCGTGAAGGTCGAGCCGCAGGGCGGGGAAAACGGGCGTTTCGCATCCACGGAACGGGGCGACCTCGATTCCTACTACTTCATCATCATGAACGCCAACAAGCGCAGCATGGTATGCGACCTCAAGTCGCAGCGCGGCAAGGACGTCCTGACGAAGCTGATCCAGGGAGCGGATGTCATGATCGAGAACATGACGCCCGGCGGCATCGAGCGCCTGGGGTTTGGCTACGACGTGGTGCAGAAGCTCAACCCGCGGCTGATCTATGCGCAGATCAAGGGTTTCGCTCCCGATGGCCCTTACGCCAAATATCTGAGTTTCGACATGATTGCCCAGGCTGTCGGCGGGGCATTTGCCATCACCGGCGTGGAGGGAGGGCCTCCTCTCCGGCCGGGGCCTCACGTTGGCGACACGGGCGCCGGATTGCATTGCCTGATCGGCATCCTGGCTGCGTTGAATCAGCGGCATGCGACCGGGCGCGGCCAGAGGATCGAAGTGTCGATGCAGGATTCGGTGATCAACTTCAATCGCATCGTCTTCGCCGGTCAATTGATGATGGGCAAGCCGGTGCAACGCACGGGCAATCAAAGCTCGCTGGGCGCGGCCGCGCCGAGCGAGCTTTATCTATGCAAGCCGGGCGGGCCTAACGATTGGATCATGGTCTATTCCACGCGCGCGGGGAATTGGCACTGGCAGCGGCTCCTCAAGCTCATGGGGCGCGAGGACCTGGCGAACGATCCCCGATTCGCGACGCCGAAATTGCGCGTGAAGCATGCGCAGGTCGTTGATGCCCTGGTCGGTGAATGGTGCGCGCAACGCACCAAGGTCGAGGCGATGGAAACGCTGCAGAATGCGGGCGTTCCGGCCGGGGCGGTGTTCGATACGCAGGAGTTGATGGAAGACCCGCATCTGCGCAAGCGTGGAATGTTCGTGGAGGTCGAGCATCCGACGCGCGGCAAGTTCGCGATACCGGGATGGCCGGTCAAGATGTCCGACTCCCGGGTGCCGGTGAAGACCGCGCCGTTGCTGGGCCAGCATACCGAAGAGGTGCTGTCCGAATGGCTGGGGTTGAGCGCGGAGGAAATACAGGAGTACTGCAAGGAAACCCCGATTAAACCCGCTCAATGAGGATACTCCAGCCATGACGACCATCACGGGCAACGAACTCGTAGCCGAAACGCTGAAGCGCCTCGGTATCGACACTTTCTTTTTCATCATGGGCGGCCCCATCAACGACGCGCTGACGAGCACGATGGCGAAAGGGATCCGCGGCATCGACGTGCGGCACGAGCAGGCGGCCGCGATGATGGCGCACGCGTACGCGCGAGTCACCAATATTCCGGGCCTGTGCATGGCGGCCTCCGGTCCCGGCGCCATCAACCTGACGACGGGGCTCGCCAACGCCTTGATCGACTGCAGCCCGGTCGTTGCGTTCGGTGGAGCGAGTCCGATCAACGGCTACGGCACCGGCGCCTTCCAGGAAATCGACCAGGTCGCGGTCATGAAGCCCGTGACCAAGTGGGCCGACCGCGTTTACGAAACCCGCCGGATTCCGGAAATGATCGACCTCGCATTCCGGCGATCGATCGCGGGCAAGCCGGGGCCGGCGTACCTCGATCTTCCCGCCGATGTGCTCTATGACAAGGTCGATGAATCAGCCGTGCGCTGGCCCGATCTGTCGCGGACCCTGCAACGCAACAAGCCCCAGGGCGATCCCGTGCTGATCGAGCAAGCCGTGAAGCTCGTAGCGGCGTCCCGGCGGCCGGTCGTGCTGTCGGGCAGCGGAGTGCTCTGGGCCGACGGTGCCGACGCCCTGCGGAAGTGGGTGGAAGAGACCGGCATGCCGATCTTTACCACTCCGCAAGGCCGCGGAGTGTTGCCCGAAGACCACCCGCACGCCTTCCTGAACGCGCGCTCGACGGCGCTGCGGGAGGCGGACCTGTTCCTGGTCGTCGGCACCCGTCTCAATTACATATTCAACCAGCTCGAGCCGCCCCGCGTTTCACCCTCGGCGAAGGTGGTGCGCATCGATATCGATCCGAACGAGATCAGCGGCAGCCAGCGCGTGGACCTCGGTATCGTGGGCGATGCCCGGGCCGTCATGCTGCAATTGCTCGCCGCCGCGGCCAGGCGGGTTGATGCGGCCTTGTTCTCGGACTGGCGCAAGCACCTGGCAGAAGTCGAAGCGGCCAAGCGCCCCGAGCAGGAACGGGCCATGTTCACGGAGAAGCTGCCGATCCACCCGCTGCGCCTGTGCAAGGAAGTCCGCGACTTTATCGATCGCGATGCGATTCTCGTCGTCGACGGCCAGGAAATCCTCAACTACGGGCGCCAGTCCATCCCGACATTTTTCCCCAGGCATCGCATCAACTCCGGCACCTTCGGCACCATGGGGGTGGGCCTGCCATTTGGTATCGGAGCCAAGGCGGCAAAGCCCGCGCAGCAGGTTGTCGTGCTGCATGGCGACGGCTCGTTCGGCTTGAATGCGCTCGAGCTCGACACGGCCGCGCGCCACAACATCCCGGTCATCGTCGTCATCAGCTTGAATGGCGGCTGGACCGCCGATCCCAAGCGGGAGAAACCGGGACGCGAGCTGGGTTACACGCGCTTCGACCTGATGGCGAAAGATCTGGGCTGCCACGGAGAATACGTCGAGAACCCGGACGACATACGCCCGGCGCTGGAGCGCGCGAAAAACGCGATCAAGAACGGCAAGCCTGCGCTGGTGAACGTGGTCACTGATTTTGCCGCGCGGGCTACGACCGTGAGATTCACGAAGACTACCACTTAGCCAGCAAATAGTAAGTGGGGTCGGTGTAGTCTGTTCCCCAAGGTTCCGCCAGGGTTCCCACTAATTGCTCTCGTCTGCCAGGAAACGCAGCAGCTCGCGCACATCGTCCAGCTCTTCCGCGGCGTTCACCCGCCGGATGATTCCCTCTGCCTGCTCGGCGCCGAGCACCGGCACCATCAGGAGCCGCGCCTTTGCGTTCACGCTCTCCGTATCCATCGGATTTTCCTTCGTGCCGGGGGCGTGCCGTGTAAAGTGGCTGACGGTACGGCCATCCCGGAGCGTCACCTCCACCAGGCCGCTTCGCGGCGCGGCGGGATCCATGAGCTTGGGATCGGCGATGAGCTGCACGCGCTCCTTCGCGGTGCGCACCGTCGGGTCCGCCATCCGCTCATAGGAATGGCTGTCCGAGAACGAGACGGTGCCGTTCACCAAGGCTACCGCGATGATGTGCTGGCAGTTGACATCCGGCATGGAGCGGTCATCGACGATGCGGGCGCCGTCCTCCGGGAGTCTCACGACGATGCGCTCCACGTTGTTCACGGTGAGCCCGTGCTCGCGATGGAGCCTGAGGAACGCGTCCAACGGCGCCTGGATCGGATAGCCGACGGAGAAGGGCTTGATGGCGGTCTCGGTGACGAAATAGCGGCTGCCCAGTCCCGCTACCATTTCCTCCGGTCTCGGTGCGGTGGACAGGGCCGCGAGCGCGTTGTGCTCGCCATCCAACACGTCCCAGACGCCGGTAAACCCCATCTGGGCCATGATGGCCGCAGTGACGCCGTTGCGGGCGCCCATGCCGGAGAAATCGAAGGCCTTCTCGACGTGCTCGGCATCGCGGACCCAGCTCCACAAGCCCGATACCTGCTGGGCGGCGTACGAAAGCGCGTAGCGCATCCCCTTTTCATCCAGCCGGGCCAATGACGCCGCGGCCGCCACGGCTCCGAGCGTGGAGCTGGTGCCCTCGGCGCTGCGATGAGCCGCGCGCACCAGGTCCGGTCCGAGCGCGAGGAGAAAGCGACAGCAAACGTCGTAGCCGAGCGTGACCGCGCTCAGCAGCTCCGTTCCCGATCTGCCCTCGCGCTCGGCCATCGCAAGGGCCGCGGGCACGACGGCAGAGCCGGGATGGGCTTTTGTCACCGGCTCGAAGTCATCGGTCTCGTCGGCGTGGGCGAACATGCCGTTGACCAGCGCGGCATTTACGGCCGAGGTCCTGATATCGGTGGTGAGGACGGTCGCTTCCGCGACCCCGCCCTGCGACCGCGCATAGCGGATCGCCATCTCTCCGGGTTTGAGATGGGCTCCCGACACCATCGCGGCCAGCGTATCCAGGATGCGATGCTTGGCTTCCCGCGCCACGTGCGGCGCGAGACGCCGCTCCCGTGTCTCCAACATATACCGCGCCAACCGCCCGGTAATATCAGCCGAAGGCATTTAGACCCTCCTTCCGCATTCGAAGCCAGAAACCGGGGACAGACTATGCTGAACCAGGTTGTACGGACGATTTAATCAGGATACACCCGTCATCTGCTCGAACTGCATTTGTCCTATCGATTCCCGGCGAGCCCGCGCTGCCGCATGCGCGCGAGGATCACGGCGAGCGCAACGCCGGCGAGGCACACGCCGCTCACCCCGACAAAACCCCAGGTGAAGGTGCCCGCCTGGTCCTTGACTGCGCCGAGCGCGTAGGCCGTGATCAGGCCGCCGATGTTGGCGAACAGGTTGCTGAACCCGGTCGCGGTGCCCGCAATGCGCGGCCCCAGCACTTCCATCGGCACCAGGAACACCGGCCCGAAATAGAAATGGAGGAAGATCGAATTGACCGCGATGACGATCAGCAGCAGCGGGACCGATTCGACCACTCCCAGCAGCGCGGAGGTGCAGGCGAGGATGGCGAGCGCCGCGCCGATCACGAGCGGCGGGTTCCCGAGGCGGTCCGACACGTAGCCGCCGAGCGTGTTCGACGGCGCCATGAGCGCGGCGCTCATCGCCATCACCAGGCCCGTCTCCTGCACCGACAGCCCGCGGTCGATCACGAGCAGGGAGGGCAGCCAGAAGTTGAATGCCGTGACCACCGAGAAGCGCACGAACTGCAGGCCGCTGGTGACCCACATGATCGGGTAGCGCACCAGCCCGAACACGTCGAGCAGCGCGAGATGCTGCGGCGGCTGCGCACGCGGCTTTTCCTTCGCGTAAGCCTTGTAGAGGAGCGCCGCGCTCATGCCCAGCGCAGCAAAGAAGATGAACGCGGTGCGCCACCCGTAGAGAGCCGTGAGCAGCGGGCCCGCGAGCGCCAGCACGATGGTGCCGGTGAAGCCACCCAGCATGAACAGGCTCAAGGCGGTCGCGCGGCGCCCCGGCGGGAACCACGACGCGAGCAACGCGAGCCCCGGCACGAACACGAGCGCGCGGAAGGCACCCGCGACGAGCTGCACGAGCAGTGCGAGCCAGAACGCATGGACCAGCCCGAAGACGAGCGCAAGCGACGACCAGGCGAAGAGCCCCAAGAAGAACAGTCGCCCGGGACCGAAGCGGTCGGAAAGATAGCCCGCGGGGATCTGCATGAGCGTGTAGCTCAGCGTCGCCGCGACCGAGAGCATGCCCGCCTGCGTGAAGCTGATCTGCAAGTCCTCGCGGATGAGCGGCAGCAGCAGCGGAATGGCGGCGATGGTCAGCCAGTGCACGACCTGGCAGAACACCACGAGCACGACGGTAGTGATCCCGTCGCGGCCGATGGAGCGTCCCGTGAGCGCGGCCGCCGGCGCGTTGCGCTCCGCGCTCATCGCGGGTCGCTACCGGCCCCGCGCTGGGGCGGGATCATGCGCATGGGGCGTGCCGGGAATCACTGCGCAACGCTAGCACCGGGCGGCGCGTCGGGAGTTGCGCTACATCAAATTCCAGACGCGTACGCGGTCAGATACGGGATCGGCTCTACTCCGGCCCCACGAAGCCGATGTATGCCCCACAGGCCTCGCCGGGAGGCACCAGCATTGCCTGCTCACCGGTGTTCCGTACGCCGCGCGCCAGCGGCGGCATGCCGCGCTCCTGCATCCAACGGGCGGCCGCGCCCATGCTGGTGGTGCGGAACAACGCCTGGAACGGACCCGGACCGCGGCGCTCCAGCGCATCGGCGGCCGTCCCAGGAGCGTAGGGCTGGACGATGCCAAGACCTGTGGGGCCCAACTGGAACACCGCCATGTTCGCCATGATCACAGTGCCCCGCTGCAGTGGCGGCTGGGGCACGCCCAACACCCTGGCGTAGATCGCTGCGACAGCCTCGGCATCCGGCACGACAATGTAGGCACGCTCGATGGTGTAGACACCGTTGGGATGATTGCCGGCGACGGGCACCTGCTTGCGGCGCTCCTCCATCGGCGTCAGGTGCTGGATGAAAAAGACCGGCAGCGGGTTCCTGGGGCCGAGCACCGCGGCTTTCCACCGCAACTCCTGCCCGGCCGGAGTGCGCCGGCTGCCTTCCATCGCATCGCTCACCTCGACGCCGCGGCTGCGCATTGCAGCAACTTCCGCCGTCAAGTCGTCGCATTGCAGGATGATGTAGCGAATGCCGCCGCCCGCCGCGATGAAGCGTGCCAGATCAGCATGCGGGCTCCCGGGCCCTGCCACCGCCGCCCGGTGCTCGGCCGGATCGCGGATCGCCAGCAACTCGATGTAGTCGTCCTGGAGGAATGCGATGGCATTATGGGTGCCCTTGCCGGGGTGCACACCGCCCGCATGGATATTGAAGCCCAATTTGCGGTACTTCTCCATGCCCCGCTGCAGGTCGGGCACGCAGATCATCACGTGGTCGATACGAGTAAACATGGGCAGCTCCGTAAGGGATGCGGGAACAAATGAATAGGGCCAGTGTAACTTTTCCGCCAGCCCAATGGCTTGCCCCGCTCACTTGACATCACGGAACGCGTTGGCCGGCCCGACCTGTTTCATTGTGAGGCAGGAGTAACGGATGGGAATGATGGTAGATTTGCGGGTAAGGAGGCGCTGTCATGGCTGAGTGCGTGGGTATTGTCGGCGTGGGCCTGATGGGCCAGGCGTTTTCGCATCAGCTGCTGCAAAGCGGCTTCAAGGTGCAGGGATACGACCTCGATGAGCGGCGGCTGGCGCAGTTGCACGAGCGTGGCGGCACACCCGTCGAATCCCCGGCAGCCGCGGCTCGAGGTGCGCGCTGGCTGATCACGTCGTTGCCCAGCAGCGACGTCGTGGGGGAAGTGATCCTCGGGGCGAACGGCGTGGCGGAGGCCGCCGCCAGGGGACTCATCGTGGCGGACACCTCGACCTCCCGGCCCGAGGATTCAGCGAAGCTTGGCGCCGAGCTCGCGAAGCGGGGCATCCGCTTTCTCGATGCGTGCGTGAGCGGCACCAGCGCCATGGCGTGGAAGAAGGACCTGATCGTCGTTGCCGGCGGGACGATCGATGACTTCGAAGCGGCCAAGCCGCTCTTCGCCGGCTTCAGTCGCGCGGCTTACCGGATGGGCGCGGTCGGATCCGGCGCGATGGCGAAGCTCATCATCAATCTCATCCTGTTCGGAAACCGGCTGGCGCTGGCCGAGGGCCTGGTGCTCGGCATGAAGGCCGGCATGGAAGGCGAGAGCCTGCTGCAGGTCCTGCAGGACGCAGCGTGCAGCTCGAAAACGATGATCGACAAGGGCCCGAAGATGCTGAAGGGGGACTACACGCCCGAAGGCCTGGTGCGCATCTCGCTCAAGGATGCGCGCTTGACCCTGGAGCAAGGCACGCGCCTCGGCGCGCCGATGCTCGTGACGAGCTTGTGGGCCCAGCTGCAGCAGGCGGCCTATCAGCAGGGCCTGGCGGAATTGGACAGCTCCGCGTTCATCGAGCTGCTGCGCGAAATGGCGGGCTTGCCCAAGCGGACGCCGCAGGACTCAAAACTTCGTGGCGAGTGATGGGACTCCCGGAGGGATGAGGGATGAGGGATCTCCGGTCAGTCGGCCTTGGCACCGCTCCTCTTCACCACGTCCGCCCACTTCGCCATGTCCGCCAGCAGGAACTTGTGGAAAGTCGCCGGGTCGCTGCCCACGGGCGTGCCGCCGAGGCCGACGATGCGCTTGTTGATGGCGGGCTCGTTCAGCACCTTGATCAGCTCGGCGTGAATGCGCGTCACCAGCGCCTTCGGCATCTTCGGCGGCCCCGACACGCCGTACCAGCCGACCACCTCGAAGTCGGGCAGGCCGGATTCCTTCACGGTCGGGATGTCCTCGTAGCCGGGGATGCGCTTGGCGGTGGTCACCGCGAGCGCGCGGATCTTGCCCGCGCGCGCCTGGGGCAGCGCGCCCAGCAGGCCCGCGAAGTTGTACTGGTACTCCCCGCTCATCAGTGCGATCAACGCCGGGCCGGTGCCCTTGTACGGGATGTGCGTCGCCGTGACGCCGGCCTGGAGCTTGTAGAGCTCGCCGGCGAGGTGGCCGCCGCTGCCGTGGCCGGCGGACCCGTAGTTGAGCGCACCCTTGTAGTTGCGTGTCCACTCGAGGAACTCCTTGAAGTTCTTCGGCGGCGAGCTGGGGTTGATGATCAGCACGAGCCCCGCCTCGGTCAACTGCGTGATCGATGTGAAGTCGTCGACCGGGTGATACGAGAGCTTGAGCAGCGCCGCGTTGACGGTGTGCTGGTGGTAGGGGATGAACAGCGTGTAGCCGTCCGGTGCCGCGGCCTTGACGATCTCGGCGGCCAGCACGCCCGAGGAGCTGCCGCGGTTGTCGACGATGACCTGCGTGCCGAGCGTCTCCGTCAGCCGCGCCGCGAAGATGCGCGCGAGGCCGTCGGTGGTACCGCCCGGCGCCGCGGGCGTGACGAAGCGGATCGGCCGCGACGGCCATTCGGCGGCCGTTGCCGCGGCCGCTGCATAAGCGAGGCAGAAGGCCAGGACGGAATTCAGGAGCAGGCGATTCACGCGCATGACGGGATCTCCTCGAAATCTTGTTGGTTGATGACCTCTCATACTGCAGGCAAGCGGTTTCCGGGGCAAGTTCCGCGTCGCCGGGGGCGGATACGAATCCCGGTGACTCGCGGATCGCGGATGAGGGATCACGACTACGCATTCACTCACGCTGGCGGTCGCACGCATCGAGGTCGCGCTGGCAGGCCTGCTGGCAGCTCTGGGCGGATGCCGTCTCGGTCGTCGTGCGCCGGCAATATTTCATGCAGGAAGTGAACGCGTCCTTGCAGCCGGGCCCCTCGTCCACTTCGCTGATGGCCTTGTAGAGGTAATAGCCCGCCGCGGCGGCGATCGCCAGGATGACCAGCACGCCGAAAAAGCCCAAGCCCCGCTGCGAATGCCTCATAAAGCAGTGATGAGTGATGAGTGATTAGAACCCACATCAATAATCCCCTCTCCCCCAGTTGGGGGGAGAGGGATAGGGTGAGGGGGTAGCGCAGGGGTTTCGTTTTTCCCTATGAGGATTAACGGTCCCTTGGCCCTCACCCCAACCCTCACCCCACTACCGCGGGGGGGGGGAGTGGTTTTTTGTCCGGGTGTAGTAATTAATACTAATTCTTTTTTATTTAGGCGTCTTGGGGGTTGAGT
>JBGQGU010000033.1:0-12079 GCA_041497655.1 Gammaproteobacteria bacterium | reverse complement strand
GGTGCCGTGATCTTCATCGAGGACCAGACGCGCGTTCAGGCGCAGGCGCGCCAGTTGAAGCTCGCCGCGCTGGGGCGGCTCACGGCCAACATCGCCCACGAGATCAGGAACCCGCTCGGCGCGATCAGCCACGCCGCGCAGCTGCTGCGGGAGGAGCCGGAGATGGGCGACACCGCGGCGCGGCTCATCACCATCATCAACGAAAATAGCGGGCGCCTCGATCGCATGGTGAACGATGTGCTGCGGCTGAACCGCGGCGAGCGCGCGCATCGTGAGCGCTTCAGGCTGGCCGATTTCCTGTCCGGCTTCATCGAGCAGTTCTCGCAGATCGAGAAGATCGATCCCGGCGTGTTTCGCGTCGAGCCGGCCGCGGACCCGAACGTCCTGTTCGACCGCAGCCATCTCAACCAGGTGATGTGGAACCTGTGCCGCAACGCGTTGCGGCATTGCCGCCGCGGCCCCGCGAGCATCGTGATCCGCATCTCGCTCGAGCGTGCAGGCAGTGTTGTAAAATTGGACGTGGTGGACGACGGGCCGGGCGTGATTCTCGAGGCGCGGGCGCAGCTGTTCGAGCCGTTCTTCACCACCGCCGCGGGGGGCACCGGGCTCGGTCTCTACATCGCGCGCGAGGTGTGCGAGGCGAACGGCGCAACGCTCGACTACGTGGAGACGCCACGGGGGGCGCAGTTCAGCGTCCTGTGCTGGGCCGGCTGAAAGCCGGTGAACAGTGAACAGTGAACAGTGAACGGTAGGAGGAGTCGCGACTCCGGTTCCGTCCGGCTCTCCGTTCACCGTTTACCGTTTACCGTTTACCGCGAAGCGATGAGCGCGAAGTCCCAGGTCCTGGTTGTCGACGACGAAGCCGATATTCGCGAGCTGCTCGGCATGACCCTCACGCGCATGGGTCTGGAGGCGCATTGCGCGGCCAGCACCTCCGAGGCCTACGCCCTGCTCGCCAAGAACAGCTACGACCTGTGCTTGACCGACATGCGGCTGCCCGACGGCGACGGGCTTGCCGTGGTGGACTATGTGGTCAAGCATCATCCGAACTTGCCCGTCGCGGTTATTACTGCCTACGGCAGCGCGGAAAATGCGGTGGCGGCGCTTAAGGCCGGGGCTTTCGACTATGTCTCCAAACCACTGCAACTACCTCAGCTGCGAACCCTGGTCCAGCAAGCTCTAAAGCTCAGTGTTGCTGAAAAGCCAAAGAAGGCATCGAAACCTCAAACCCAGGCCCCACGAGACCTTGCCGGGATGAGTCCCGCGATCCAGCAGGTCAAGGAGATGATCGAAAAAGTGGCGCGAAGCCAGGCCCCTGTTTACATATCCGGTGAATCGGGGAGCGGAAAAGAACTGGCGGCAAGACTCATACATCAGCAGGGCGTCAGAAGCGACGGTCCATTTTTCCCGGTGAACTGCGGCGCCATTCCCGAGAACCTGATGGAGAGCGAATTCTTTGGGTATAAGAAGGGAGCTTTTACGGGGGCGGCCCAGGACAAGCTGGGATTTTTTCAGGCGGCACATGGTGGGACGCTTTTTCTCGACGAGGTGGCGGAATTACCTCTCGCAATGCAGGTAAAGTTGTTGAGAGTCATACAGGAGAAAAATGTCCGCCAGGTCGGGTCCAACGAAGAGATCCCGGTGGACGTGCGTATCGTCAGCGCCACCCACCAGGACCTGCGTCAACTGGTTTCTGCGGGTGATTTTCGTCAGGATTTGTTCTACCGACTTGCGGTGATCGAGCTCAAGATGCCGCCATTGCGCGAAATGCGCGATGATATTCCGATACTGGCATCGGAGATCCTCGCCCGCCTGACGGGGCCCACGCGGGCATCGCCCCCGATACTCAGTGATGGAGCGTTGAAAGCGTTTCAGGCCTACCCGTTTCCTGGCAATGTCCGCGAGCTTGAAAACATTCTTGAGCGTGCCTTGGCGCTTACCTCCGGAGATGAGATTCATGCCGAGGATCTTCAGCTGGCGGCGCATGAAGACCTGCATACCATTACCAAGCAGGACCTGGTGGGGTTAAGGGCTTCCACTCCCCTGCCTGAATATCTCGAGCGCATCGAAAAGCAAGCCATCGTTGAGGCACTTGAGAAAACGCGGTTCAATCGCACTGCCGCGGCGAAACTCCTCGGCATCACCTTTCGGGCCCTGCGCTACCGCATGGAGAAGCTCGGTGTCGATGAAGAGCTTGACCCCAAAGGCTGAACGCGTGCCGCGCGTTCAGCCTTAAAGATTAATATTAAGGAATGAACCCCAATCGCTTTGCCACAGAGACTGCGCATCAATAACGAAGGTCTGGTTGAAGGCATAAGGTTCATTCCTTCGCCCAATTGCGACGAGCGCCCCGCGGGCAGCGCGATCGATCTCCTCGTCGTCCATCACATCAGCCTGCCGCCGGGGGAGTTCGGCGGACCGGGCATCGTGGAGCTGTTCACCAATCAGCTTGATCCCGCCGCGCACTCTTTTTATGCGACGGTCGCGGGCACGAAAGTTTCCGCTCACTTCCTGATCCGCCGCGACGGAGAACTCTACCAGTTTGTGCCGTGCGGCGCGCGCGCGTGGCACGCGGGCGAGTCGAGCTGGAAGGGGCGCACGCATTGCAATGATTTTTCGATCGGCGTCGAGCTCGAAGGCTCGGGCGATGCACCGTTCACGGACGCGCAATACGGGCGGCTTGCCGTCCTCACGCGCGCGCTCAAGGCGCGCTACCCGATCCGGGATATTGTCGGGCATAGCGATGTGGCCCCCGGACGGAAGAGCGACCCGGGGCCGCACTTCGACTGGGCGCGCTATCGCAAAATGCTGAAAATTCGCCGCCAAGCCGCCAAGAAACCCAAGAAACAATTACGGGCGGCCAGGACGCCGAGACGCGAAAGAAAAGCGAAGAAGAAATGAAACTGCGAATATCCGCCGGGAATCACGTGTGTGCGAGCAGGGGTCAAGGTAACTTTCCCCTGTGAGAGACGGCATTCGCGCGCGTTGAGCGGCGCGTCCTTCGTCCGCTCCAACGCGCGGAGTTGAACCCGCGTCGTCTGGACTTGACTGCTGCTGACAGGTCATTGCGGCGCAATCGCACGCGTTTTTTTCCCTTCCCCTTCCCCCTTTCGCTGAAACCCCCTCAAGAGAGGGCATTCTCATAGGGCGTTTCGCCTAGTTATCCACAGTCTCGGGGCGGGTAGATGCCCGTCCTTCCTGCCACGACGGGCAACTGCCTAATTTCTGAGCAGTTTTGCCCATTGTTTCATCACCTTGCTGGCGGTTTTTCCCAATAAATCGAGGATTTAAGAGAAAGTTCATGATGCCTATTGCTTTCGCAAAATCAGACTACTAGAATTTGTTCAAAACCGGTCCTTGACCACAATATGTTGTGGTTACCGGGAGCAAATAGGCTTGGGAGCGGGGGAGGTGCCCACCTCTTGGGTCAAAAAAAGCTAATACTCAAGGAGTTATGGCATGCAGCTGGTCACCGAAAGAACCCTCGCCACCCCCCCTGCCAGCCCGGATCTGAATGAAGCCCCCGCCTCTGAGGACGCACGCTACGCCCAGTACAAGGTGATCCGCCGCAACGGCTCGGTGGTGGGCTTCGAGCCCGCGAAAATCTCGATCGCGATGACCAAGGCGTTCATCGCCGTGAACGGCGGCCAGGGCGCGGCGTCCGCGCGCGTGCGCGAGCAGGTGACGATCCTCACCCAGAATGCGGTGGCCGCGCTCATGCGCCGCCAGCCCTCGGGCGGCACCTTCCACATCGAGGACATCCAGGACCAGGTGGAGCTCGCGTTGATGCGCGCGGGCGAGCACAACGCCGCGCGCGCCTATGTGCTCTACCGCGAGGAGCGGGCGAAAGCGCGCGCGAAAGAGCGCGAGGCGCAGGACCGGGAAAAGCGCGCGCAGCAGCCGGAGATCAGCGTGAAGGAGGGTGGGCAGGTGAAGCCGCTCGACTTCGACCGGATCAGCGCGCTGGTGCGCGAGGCGTGCGAGGGGCTCGGGCGCGAGGTGAGCGCCGAACCCGTGCTCGCCGCGATGCGGCGCGACCTCTACGACGGCGTGCCGATGGAGGAAGTGCGCAAGTCGCTCACCCTCGCGGCGCGCGCGCTGATCGAGCAGGATCCGGGCTACAGCTACGTCACCGCGCGGTTGCTGCTGCACTCGCTGCGGCTGGAGACGCTGGGCACGGAAGTGACGCAGGCGGAAATGCACGCCCGCTACGCGAAGTACCTGCCGGAATTCGTCAAGCAGGGGATCGAGGCCGAGTTGCTCGACGAGCGCCTCGCTCGCTACGACCTCAAGTGCCTCGGCGCAGCGCTCGATGCGAACCGCGACCTCAAATTCACCTACCTTGGGCTGCAGATCCTCTACGACCGCTATTTCCTGCACGTGCGCGGCCGCCGCATCGAGCTGCCGCAGATCTTCTACATGCGGGTGGCGATGGGCCTGGCGTTGAACGAGCCCGAGGACCAGCGCGAGGCGCGTGCGATCGAGTTCTACAACGTGCTGTCCTCGTTCGATTTCATGAGCTCGACGCCGACGCTGTTCAATTCCGGCACGCGCCGCTCTCAGCTCGCGAGCTGCTATCTCACCACCGTCTCCGACGATCTCGACGGAATCTACGAGGCGATCAAGGAGAACGCGCTGCTGCAGAAGTTCGCCGGCGGCCTGGGCAACGACTGGACGCCGGTGCGGGCGCTCGGCTCGCACATCAAGGGCACGAATGGCAAGAGCCAGGGCGTAGTGCCGTTTCTCAAGGTCGTGAACGACACCGCCGTCGCCGTCAATCAGGGCGGCAAGAGGAAAGGCGCGGTGTGCTCCTACCTCGAGACCTGGCACCTCGACATCGAGGAATTCCTGGAGCTGCGCAAGAACACCGGCGACGACCGCCGCCGAACGCACGACATGAATACCGCCAACTGGGTGCCGGATCTCTTCATGAAGCGCGTGATAGAGAACGGCGACTGGACCCTGTTCTCACCCTCCGACGTGCCCGACCTGCACGACAAGTACGGGCGCGCGTTCGAGCAGGCCTACCTCGAGTACGAGGCGCAGGCCGCGCGCGGCGAGATCAAGCCCTGCAAGCGGATCCAGGCAGTGCACCTGTGGCGCAAGATGCTCGCGATGCTGTTCGAGACCGGGCATCCCTGGCTCACCTTCAAGGATCCGTGCAACCTGCGTTCGCCGCAGCAGCACGTGGGCGTGGTGCACAGCTCCAATCTCTGCACCGAGATCACGCTCAACACCGGCCCGGACGAAATCGCGGTGTGCAATCTCGGCTCGGTCAATATGCCGGCGCACCTCGACGCCTCGACCGGCCGCATGGACATGGAGAAGCTGCGCCGCACGGTCGGCACCGCCATGCGCATGCTCGACAACGTGATCGACCTCAACTTTTACTCGGTCAACAAGGCGCGCAATTCCAACTTCAAGCACCGGCCGGTGGGCCTCGGCATCATGGGCTTCCAGGACTGCCTGCACCTGCTGCGGATCCCCTACGGCTCGCAGGCGGCGGTGGAGTTCGCCGACCGCTCGATGGAGGCGATTGCCTACAGCGCCTACCGGGCCTCGACCGACCTCGCCGAAGAACGCGGGCCATACTCGACCTTCAAGGGCTCGCTGTGGGACCGCGGCGTCCTGCCGATCGACACGCTGAAGGCGCTGGCGGATGAGCGCGGCGGCTACGTCGAGTGCGACTTGTCGATCACGCTCGACTGGCAGGGCCTGAAGCAGCGCATCCAGCAGATCGGCATGCGCAACTCCAACTGCCTGGCGATCGCGCCCACCGCGACGATCGCCAACATCACGGGCCTGTCGCAGTGCATCGAGCCGACCTTCCAGAACCTCTACGTCAAATCGAACCTGTCGGGCGAGTTCACGGTGGTGAACGAGTTCCTGGTGCGGGACCTGAAGAAGCTCAACCTGTGGGACGAGGTGATGATCGCCGACCTCAAGTACTTCGACGGCTCGCTCGCGAAAATCGACCGCATTCCGTCGGAAATCCGCACCCTCTACGCCACCGCGTTCGAGATCGAGCCGAGGTGGCTGGTCGAGTGCGCGGCGCGCCGGCAGAAGTGGATCGACCAGTCGCAGTCGCTCAACATCTACATGGCGGGCGCCTCGGGCAAGCGGCTCGACGACACCTACAAGCTGGCGTGGATCCGGGGGCTGAAGACCACCTACTACCTGCGCACGCTCGGCGCGACCTCGGCCGAGAAATCCACCGTCACGACCGGGCAACTGAACGCGGTAACGGCCGACGGCGGGTTGACGGCCGAAGAACCCAGGTTCTGCAAGGTCGACGATCCGGAGTGCGAGTCCTGCCAATAAATCAGGATCAAGGATCAAGGATAAAGGAAACTGAAGATGTTGCAATTCGGAGAACAGCAAGCGAGCGCAGGCGTGCAGCCGGTGGCGCGCGCGCCCGCGCCGCAGCCGGAGCCGGGCGAACTCGCACTGCGGCGCGTCAACGTCGCCGACAAGCGCGTCATCAACGGCCGGACCGACGTCAACCAGCTGGTGCCATTCAAGTACAAGTGGGCGTGGGAGAAGTACCTCTCCGCCTGCGCCAATCACTGGATGCCACAGGAAATCCAGATGAGCCGCGACATCGCGCTGTGGAAGGACCCCAACGGGCTCACCGAGGACGAACGGCGCATCGTCAAACGCAACCTCGGCTTCTTCGTCACGGCGGACTCGCTCGCGGCAAACAACATCGTGCTCGGGACCTATCGCCACATCACCGCGCCCGAGTGCCGGCAGTACCTGCTGCGGCAGGCATTCGAGGAGGCGATCCACACCCACGCCTACCAGTACATCGTGGAGAGCCTGCAGCTCGACGAGGGCGAGATCTTCAACGCCTACCGCGAAATCCCCTCGATCCGCGACAAGGACGAGTTCCTGATCCCGTTCATCGACACGCTGACCGATCCCACGTTCAGGACCGGCACGCCGGAAGCCGACCAGAAGCTCCTGAAGAGCTTGATCGTGTTCGCGTGCCTGATGGAGGGGCTCTTCTTCTACGTCGGCTTCGTGCAGATCCTCTCGCTCGGGCGGCAGAACAAGATGACGGGATCGGCCGAGCAGTACCAGTACATCCTGCGCGACGAGTCCATGCACTGCAATTTCGGCATCGACCTCATCAACACGATCAAGCTCGAGAACCCGCATCTGTGGACGCAGGAATTCCGCGAGGAGCTGCGCGAAATCTTCAAGAAAGCCGTTGAGCTCGAGTTCCGCTACGCGGAGGACACCATGCCGCGCGGCGTGCTGGGGCTGAACGCGGCGATGTTCAAGGAGTATCTGCGCTACATCGCGAATCGCCGCTGCCAGCAGATCGGTCTCGATCCGCAGTTCGAAAGCGCCAGCAATCCATTTCCCTGGATGGCGGAGATGATCGACCTCAAGAAGGAGCGCAATTTCTTCGAGACCCGCGTCCTCGAGTACCAGACGGGCGGGGCGCTCAACTGGGACTGACGCGGCAAAGGAGGATGGCGGAAGAAGGACGCTTGCTTATCAACCAACTGGGAGGAGCTGTGGGTTCCAGCCTGCTGAACCGGCGTTACCGCAGACGCAGACAGAGCATGTTGCACACCATCACCGAATGCCGCGCCGAGGACAATTATACCCTCTGGCTCCGTTTCGACGACGGGCTGGAAGGGAGCGTCAACCTCGGCGACCTGGTGCTGACCGAGTCGTATCTGGCGATCTCCGACGCGCAGACCTTCTCGCGCGTCGCGCTCGACCCGATATCGAACGCGGTGACTTGGGGCGGGGGCATCAAGCTCGATCCGGAGATGTTGTACCGGGATCTGGCAAGCAAGACCCACGCGGCCCGTCACTAGGAGCCTCTGGCACGATGAAACACACGCTGCGCTGTCACGGTTTTGGCGACAGGGATGCAGCCGCCAATTACCGGCGCCGCGCGCAGGAAGCATGGGTGCCAAGACCATGAGCCAAAACCGCGCCAGCCCGCAAGGGGTTGCGGCCAGAATCATCGCTGGATTTGTCGCTCGGCTTGCCAATATGGGTATATTGGCTGCGCCTCGCTTCGCGCCATCGCCAATTCTAGCTCGCAACGCACGCGCGTTTCATCGTGCCAGAGGCTCTGCCGGGATTCACCGCGCGGGCAAGCGAATGGAGGATTAAATGGCGAAAGCGAAAAGGCGGGTCGGAAAGAAAAGGGCGCCGAAGAAAAGGAAGCAGATCGCCCGGCGCAGCGCGAAGCGCAGCTCGGCGAAGCGCAAAGCGGTGGCCCGCAAGCCCGCCGCGCCGGCCCCGGTGGCCCCGCGCCCGGTCGTGATACCCGGCGCCTGGCCGTTCCCGATGGGGAGCAAGCCCTAGGATATTGTCGGATTTTCGTTCGACAAGATCCTGACGCTAAACCGTCTGCAAGATGCGGCAGAGCAGGGCCGTAGGGGCATGAATTCGATCCCGCGACCGTCCCTGATGCCGGTTGCTTCCGGCTCCACGCAGTCCATCCCGCGCCAGCATTGAACTGACGCGAGCATTTCCCTCGCCATCCGCCTAGAATTTGCGAGTAAGCCCGGCGCAACCGGTTCCGGGTCACTGCATGGAGGAGCGCATGAATGCGAAATGGATCATCGTTCTGGCATTCCTGACCGGGGCGCCGGCCACGGCGGCCGACGTCGTCGTGAGGTCCACCAAGGCTGAGTTCGGGGATGTGAAGGAAAGGGTGCTGCACGCCATCGAAAACCGCGGGCTGGTGCTCAACTACACCGCGCGCATCGGCGCCATGCTCGAGCGCACCGGGAAGGACACCGGGGCCGCCCGCCGGATCTACGGCGACGCCGAGATGCTGGAATTCTGCAGCGCGCGCGTCTCCCGCGACATGATGGAAGCCGACCCCCGCAACATCGTGTTCTGCCCGTATTCGATCGCGATCTATACGCTGCCCAAGGACAAAGACAAGGTCTATGTCGCCTACCGGCGCCCGGGGGCGATTAGCTCCGAGCAATCGGTGAAATCGCTGCGCGCGGTCGACAAGCTTCTGGCTGACATCGTCGCCGAGGCCTTGAAGTAGCGGAAACGAAGAGGGCAAACTGCGTCAGCCGTTACTTGTCACCACCGACCGGTCACGAGCAACGAGCAACGAGTAACGAGTCACGCTTCTCCAGCAAAATGGACCGCAAACGCGTCAATGCCTCGACCATCCGCTCGGTGGGCTACGACGCCGGGAGGCAGACGCTCGAAGTGGAGTTCACGAGCGGCTCGGTCGTGCAGTACTCCGGAGTCTCGCCGGAAGTCCATCGCCGATTCATGGGCGCACCCTCGCCCGGGAGCTTCTTCCAGGACCAGATAGACGAGCATTTCCCGTCGAAGAGAATCCGTTAGGCGGCGCCCGCCCCACGCTGGTCGCGATTTTCGCGGTGGTGCTCGTCGCTGAAGTCATCGTCACCTACCTCCGCAACTGAAAATCGGACGACCGCCGAGATGACTGCACAGGCACCCGCTGACGGCACCGCGATCGAGGTGGTGAAAAACGGCCCGCACCGGGTGAGCGGTGCCTGCCGCGTGCGCAATTCGCGCGGCGAGGACGTGCCCACGCGCGGCAGGTTCGCGCTGTGCCGATGCGGTAATTCGTCGAACAAGCCGTTCTGCGACGGCACGCACGCGAAGATCGGCTTCGAAGGGACGCGCCTCGCGACGGGACCCATGGAAGCGCCCGAGCCGCACCAGGGCAGGCGCATCACGATCCACGACAACCGGGCGATCTGCGCGCACTCGGGCGTGTGCACCGACAACCTGCCCGGCGTATTTCGCCTGGGCCAGGAACCGTGGGTCGACCCCGACGCGGCGGAGGCCGAGGCCGTCATGGCGCTCGTCAGGCGCTGCCCGTCCGGAGCGCTGAGCTACACGATCGACGGGCAGCCGTCCTCCGCGGGGCCGCGCGAGCGCACGATCACCGTCTCGAAGAACGGACCGTACTTTGTCACCGGGGACGTGGCGCTCGAGGCGGCCGGCGCGACGCCGCTCGACCCCGACCGCTACGCGCTGTGCCGCTGCGGCGGATCGAAGAACAAGCCGTTCTGCGACGGCACGCACTGGGCGATCGGCTTCGACGAGACCCGCGGGCGGCAGGCGGGAGTGTTCGTGCCGCCGCTCGGCCTCCGTCGTTTCAGCCTCCTCGTTGGCGGGCTGCTTGTCGCGGGCACGGCGGCCGCGGTCATCGCGATCGAAACCGCCGGCAAATGGACGGCGAAGGGCTTTCTCGGCCCCGGTGCGCTCGTTCCCGATCTCAACCTCGTCCTCGAGGTCCTGCTGGTGGCGGGCCTCACCTTCGGCTACTGGCTCGCGAAGCGCGGCAACATCGCGGCGCACCGCTACAACCAGACTGTTTGGGTGCTGGTGAACACGGTGCTCGTCGCGCTCATCATGGCGCGCGGGATGGAAAACGCGGCGCTCGAGGCCGCGTCCGACCTCGCCAAGCCGCACCTGCTGGTGCCGTGGCTGCATGCGCTGCTGGGCGGCGCAACCGTGGCCTCGGGGCTGTGGCTCGTGCTGCAGATGAACGGGCTGCTGCCGCAGCGCCTCCACGTGCGTGGCTGGAAGACGCTGATGCGGGTGACGCTCGCGGGCTATTGGGCGGTCGCGGCTCTTGGGCTCACCATTTACTACTTCTGGTACATGCGGTGAACTGCCAAGCACGCCAAGTGCCGTTAAATCCGGACGCGATGCGCCGGTTTAACTAGCGCGCTGGAGGGCGGAGCAGGTGCCCGCGTGCGGGTGCGACCCAAGGAGGGCGCGTCGAAGCGTTGAGCAGGGGCCCCGCCTGCGGGGATGCGACCGCGGAGACGCGCGAAGCAGCCGACAGTACGGATCTGGACTCTTGCCGCGTACCGTTCGGAGGCTGCGCGCAAGGCGGCCGACCTGGTGTGGCCCATTTCTAGCGATGGCCGTTCCGAGGCCGCAGGGGTTCGAACGGACGAGTTCATCGCCGTTCAACACGCGGGTTCACCAAACAGTCACTGGTCACCGGAGTTGGGTCGATTCACGATTCACGGTTCTTATGAACCGCCACGAACGCCAGGAATTTCAGAAATCAGCTGCCTTGACGTGGTGGTGAGCAAGGCGCGGTGTCACCGCTCGTCCGCTCTCGACCGGGCGGTCAGGAATGTCCTTATTGGATACTCTGGGGATGCCCGATCACAACGGCATACCTGGCGCGGCTGAGGTTATTGGGCTTGACTTTGGCCTCGGCGCACCAGGCGAGGAATTTATCAACGCTCGCGTACACTTTTTCGACGGCAACGGTATCAGCCGTGTCTTGAATGCTCTGATCTACACGGGCGCAGAACTGCGCATAGGTGAACGGAAAATCACCGGGGCACGCGGCTTGCAGTTTTGGATATTCGGACTCGGTGACGAAGAACGCGTAAGAGATGGCTTTCATGCACATTCCTTGACTCCATCGGCGTTCATCGGCGGCTAATTCTTTCTCCACAGTTCCGCGAATGCGCCGACCACCGCATCCACGTCCGGCGCCGAGACGTGGCGGTGGGTGACGAAGCGCAGCACGTGGATGTCAGCCGGGGCGACCAGCACGCCCCTGCCTTTCAGGTCCGCCGACCACTGGGCCGCGCGGCGGCCGCTCTTCCTCACGTCCACGCGCACCAGATTGGTTTCGACGTCCTTCGGGTCGCACAAGCTCGGGTCTATGCGGTGGAAGCCCTCCGCGAGCCGCTTCGCGGTCTGATGATCCTCGGCCAGTCGATTCGCCATGGTTTCGATCGCGACGATGCCGGCCGCGGCGAGCGGGCCGGCTTGGCGCATGTTGCCGCCCACCATACGGCGGTAGCCGCGGGCGCGCTCGATGAACTCACTGCTGCCACAAAGAATGGAGCCTACCGGTGCGGATAATCCTTTCGAGACACAGAAGCAAACTGAATCTGAATATTGAGCAATTTCGCTGGGCGGCACGCGCAGGGAAATTGCTGCGTTGAAGATGCGCGCGCCGTCGAGGTGCACCGCGACGCCCTTTTCGCGGGCCAGCCCATGCACCGCCTGCATGTGCGTGAGCGGCAGCACAGCGCCCCCGGAGCGGTTGTGGGTATTCTCCATCCAGACG
>JBGQGU010000032.1:0-12093 GCA_041497655.1 Gammaproteobacteria bacterium | reverse complement strand
CGGGTCGTAGGAGAGCTTGCTGTACAGGCTCGGGTTGATGGTGTGGATGGTGGAGGCGCAGAGGAGCGTGTAGCCGTCGGGCGGCGACTTCACCAGGATCTCGGCGCCGATGTTGGCGCTCGCGCCGGGGCGGTTGTCCACAATCACCGGCTGCTTCCACTCCTCGGTGAGCTTCTGGCCGATGGCGCGCGACAGGATGTCGGAGGTGCCGCCGGCCGGGAACGGCACGATGATACGGATCGCTTTGCTGGGATATGCCTGGGGCCAAGCCGCCGGGGCAAGTCCCGCAGCAACCGCCAGGAACGACACCACGACAAACAACTGGCTCACGCGCCGAATCTTCATGACCCCCCCCTGGCTCAGGAATGCACTACGGCCGATGATAATCCAAAACTGAACCACCACGAACGCCAGGGTGCCGCATGGAATTCTGCTAATCTTTATGAGATCGCAGGACGGCGCGGAGGATGGTTCGCGATGGCAAGCTGGGAGCGCAAGCTGGGGTTGATCGTCCCCTCGTGGAATACCGTCATGGAATACGAGGTCCAGCGCATGGCGGGCGGGACCATGTCCGTTCATACCGCGCGCATTCCCCACACGGCGGACACCGAAGAAAACCTGCTGTGGCTGGGCACGCAGGCTCCGGGCGCGGCAACGCTGCTGTCGCACGCCAAGGTCGACGTCATCTGTTACGGCTGCGCGGCCGGCGGATTTCTCAAGGGCCCGGTCGAGGACCGGGCACTCGGCCGCAAGATAGAGGAGGCTACCGGAATTCCAGTCGCGATCTCGTCCTCCGCTGTGGCCGACGCGTTGCGCACGCTCGGGGCCGCGCGCGTCAGCCTCGCCTCGCCCTACGCGCCGTGGCTCAACGAACGGCTGCGCCAGTACCTCGAATCGGACGGATTCGAGGTACTGGCCATGCAGGGGCTCAACACGCAGGCGCATGCGGCCGTCACGCCGGAACGGATCGAGGCCCTAGTAATGGAAGTGGACCGGCCGCAAGCGCAAGCGATCTTCATCAGCTGCTCGAACTTTCCCACGCTCGGGCTCATCGACTCCCTGGAGCGGAAATTGGCGAAACCGATAGTAGCCAGCAACCAGGCGTCGATGTGGAAGATGCTGCGTCTCCTGGGCGATCGCCGCGCGCTTCCCGGCGCGGGGCGGCTGTTTCGCGAAGCGTAAATCCGAGGCTGCAACATGAAGTGCCCGCGCTGCCGGCACGATAACCCGCCAACGGCGAAGTTCTGTGTCGAGTGCGGCGCATCGCTCGCCCGGAGCTGCACGCGCTGCGGCGCAGCCATGCCCCCTGCGGCGAAATTCTGCCCCGAGTGCGCCAATCCCGCAGGTGCCGCCCCGGAAACGGCGGCCTCGCCGAAGGCTTACACGCCCCGGCACCTCGCGGAGCGGATCCTCGACTCCCGGGCCGCGCTCGAGGGCGAGCGCAAACAAGTCACCGTGCTCTTTGCCGACCTGAAGGGCTCGATGGAATTGCTCGCCGACCGCGACCCGGAGGAGGCGCGCAAGCTCCTCGACCCGGTGCTCGAGCGGATGATGGAAGCCGTCCATCACTACGAAGGCACGGTGAATCAGGTGATGGGCGACGGGATCATGGCGCTGTTCGGCGCGCCGCTCGCCCACGAGGACCACGCGGTTCGCGGGTGCTATGCCGCCCTGCGCATGCAACAGGCAATCCGGCGCTACACGGAGGAGGTCCGCCGTGCGCATGGCATCGAGGTCCAGATTCGCGTCGGGCTCAATTCCGGCGAGGTCGTCGTGCGCTCGATCGGCAGCGACCTCCGGATGGACTACACCGCGGTCGGCCAGACGACCCACCTCGCGGCGCGGATGGAGCAGCTCGCCACCCCGGGGACCATCCGGCTCACTGCCAACACGCTCGCCCTCGCTGAGGGCTACGTCGAAGTCAAGGCTATCGGCCCGATCCCGGTGAAGGGCCTCGCGGAGCCGGTGGAGGTGTATGAGCTCACGGGAGCAGGCGCAGCGAGGACCCGGCTCCAGGCGGCACGGGCGCGCGGCCTCACCCGCTTCGTGGGGCGCAACACCGAGCTCGATCAGCTTCGCCGCGCCGCGGAAGAAACGCGCCGGGGACATGGCCGGATCGTCGCGGTCGTAGGCGAGCCGGGCGTCGGAAAGTCGCGGCTGTATTACGAGTTTATCCGTTCTCACCATGTCCAGGACTGGCTGATTCTCGAGGCGAGTTCGGTCTCCTACGGAAAAGCGACGCCGTACCTGCCGCTTGCCGATTTCCTGCGAAGCTACTTCAAGATCGACGCGCGCGACGACATCCGCGGGATGCGGATCAAGGTAACGGGAGGCCTGCTGACGCTCGACGAAGCGCTCAAAGACGCGGTTCCCGTCGCGCTGTGGCTTCTCGACGCGTTGCCGGAGGACAGCCCGTTCCTGGCGCTGGAGCCGACCGAACGCCGCCGCCAGACGCTCGCCGCAATCAAGCGAATCCTTCTGCGCGAGAACCAACTCCATCCCATGATGCTGGTGTTCGAGGATTTGCACTGGATCGACAGCGAGACCCAGGCGTTCCTCGACAGTCTCGTCGAGAGCCTGCCGGCCTCGCGTATCCTGCTCGCGGTCAACTACCGGCCGGAGTACCGGCACGGCTGGGCGAACAAGACCTACTACGGCCAGCTCCACATCGACCCCTTGCCGCCGGAAAGCGCTGAAGACCTCCTCGACGCTCTTATCGGCCGCGACCCGAGCACCGGATCGCTCAAACGGCTTCTGATCGAGCGGACGGAGGGCAGCCCGCTGTTCCTCGAGGAAAGCGTGCGTACCCTGGTCGAGACTCGCGCGCTGGTCGGTGAGCGTGGCGCCTACCGGCTCGTCCAGGCGCCTGACGCGTTACAGGTGCCTGCTACCGTTCAGGCAATCATTGCCGCCCGCATCGACCGGCTCGATCCGCAGGAAAAGCGCCTGCTCCAGGCTGCCGCGGTAGTCGGGACCGAGATTCCCTTCGCCCTCTTGCGGGCCATCGTCGAGGTCGACGAGGAAGGGCTGCGGCGGAGCCTGGCGCAGCTCCAGACCGCCGAATTCGTGTACGAGGCGCAACTGTTTCCTGACCTTGAGTTCGCGTTCAAGCACGCGCTGACGCACGAGGTCGCCTACGGAAGCGTGCTCCAGGACCGGCGGCGCGCGCTCCACGCGGCGATCGTGGAAGCGATCGAGCGGCTCCACGCCGATCGCCTTTCGGAGCAGGTCGAGCGCCTGGCGCATCATGCGGTGAGAGGCCGGGTACTGCCGAAGGCCCTGCACTACCTCCGCGAATCCGGGTCGAAAGCGGTAAGCCGCTCGGCTAACCGGGAGGCCGTCGCGTATTTCCAGGAGGCGCTCGCGCTCCTCGACGAACTCCCCCAGACGACACAGATGCTGACCGAGGCGCTCGAAATCCGGATGGCACTGGGGCCAGCGCTGATCGTGGTGAAAGGTGCGCCATCACCGGAAGTGGAGCAGTTGTACTTGCGTGCGCTCGAGTTGGTCGATCAACTGGGGGCCAACACCCACCGCTTCCCGACGCTCTGGGGTCTTTGGTTCGTCAACTATACCCGCGGCGAGTACCTGGTCGCTCTGGAGGCCGGCGAGCGGCTGCTTGAAACAGCACGCAACGGTGACGACGACGGTCAACTCCTGGAGGCACACCATTCCCTCTGGCCGACGTTAGTGGGGATGGGCCGCCCATTGCAGGCGATCAGCCATTTTGAGCAGGGCCTCGCCCTCTACGACCGCGAGCGCCACGGATCGATTGCGCTTCTCTACGCCGGCCACGATCCCGGCGCCTGCTGCCGGTGGCATCTGGGGATGACGCACTGGTTGCTCGGATACCCGGACCGCGCGCTCGGTAACGTGCAGGATGCCTGCCGGCTGGCCGAAGAGCTCAAGCATCCGATGACGACCGTGATCGCACTCTGGTTCACCGCGTGGGTCCACTGCCAGCGCGGCGAGCGCGAACTTGCTATTGCGAGCCTCGACAGGCTCAACTCTCTGGCCAAGCCGCACGCATTCACCCCCTGGATCGAGACTTCAGACGCTCTCATTCACGTGCTGAAGCTGGAGCGCATGAGCGCTGGCGCCATCGCCGAGCTGTACAAACAACTAGGGGCATTGCAATACACGGTAAGCTGGCGAAGGGTGGCCTGCCTCTGCGTCCTCGCCGAACTGTGCGCAGACTCGGGGTATGCCGACGAGGGCCTGCAGGCGCTCCAGTCGATACCAGAGGAACACCGCGGAACCTTTGCCGCACCGGAGATCTTGCGGCTCGAGGGCGAGTTACTCCTGAAGCGGGAACACCCTGCCGTCGCCGAGGCGCAGCGCCGCTTCCATGACGCGATCGAGCAGGCGCGCGGCCGAGGGGAGAAGTCGCTCGAACTGAGGGCGGCGACGAGCCTCGCGCGGCTGCTCGATCGGCAGGGCCAGCGGGAGGAGGCGCACTCCACGCTAGCCGGTGTGTACAGCTGGTTCACCGAGGGCTTCGACACGGCCGACTTGAAAGCGGCAAAGGCGCTGCTCCAGGAGCTTTCGTGAGTAAGTGGGCATGGAGCAAACGACAAACCACAATAGATCAGGAGGACAGGAACCATGACCCTGGACCTTGGAACCGCGTTGGGACTGCTTGCGGCGGCGCTTTATTTCACCAGTTACTCAATGAAAAGCATGCTGCCGTTGCGCGCGCTCGCGGTGGCGAGCAACATTTTTTTTATCGCCTACGGCTACGTCCACTCGTCATTGCCGGAACTCGTGCTCCACGGCGTCCTTCTGCCGCTCAATGCAATGCGCATGTGGGAAATCCAGAAGCTTTCCAGGGAAATCGCGCGCGCCACTCAGGATTCTCCGGTTTCACAGTGGCTGCTGCCCCACATGACGCGCCGGACGTTCAAAGCCGGCGAAGTTCTGTACCGCAAAGGAGAGCTTGCGGATGAGGTCGTCTACATCGCCAGCGGCCAGGTGAGACTTCAGGAGCACGATCAGACACTGGGACCGGGTGAACTGATCGGTGAGATAGGGCTGTTCTCCCCTGACAAGATACGTACCCAGAGCATCATCTGCGAGACCGATGGCGAGCTCTATCGGATGACCGATGAAATGATCTACCGCCTCTATTATAAGAATCCAAAACTCGGCTTTTATTTCATGCGTCTGATCGTCGAGCGTTTGCTGAGAGATATAAAAAGGGGAGGCGTGTTCGCACCGGGGACCCTTTGATCGGGTCACCCGTCGGAAATGGTACCAGCAGCCTCTATTCGGGCGTTCGCATCCTGCCTGGTTCAGTTTTGAATCTCGTCGGCGTCCATCGGCGGCTCAAATGCCGTGAGTCGTGAATCGTGATTCGATTTATCCTTGTTTTTATCTGTGGTGTTTATCTGCGTGTATCTGCGGCTGATCCTGTCTTGGTTTTCTTGGCGCCTGGGCGTCTTGGCGGCTAATTTCTAATGAGCTCTAGCGCAAGAAGCGCCTGGCGCCCGCAGCGCGAAGTCGAGATCGTCGCGGGCACTCCCCCCGGCGGCGGCCTGGACCGCTCGGCGCGCGCCCTGGTCAAGGCCATCGAATCGAAGCGGCTCCTAAACGTTCCCGCGAAGGTCAACAACGTCGCCGGCGAAGGCGGGCGCAAGGCGTGGGCGTATCTCGATCGGCATCCCGGCGACCCGCACGTGCTCTGCATCAGTTCCTCCAACCTTGCCACCGATCACCTGCTTGGGGCGAGCGTCTTCGACCATGAGACCGTGTTTACCCCTCTCGCCATCCTTTACACCGAGTACATCGCCTTCATCGCCCGTTCCGATTCGTCCCTGAAAAGCGGTGCCGACCTGATCGCGCGTTTCGCGGCTGGCGCCGGTTCCGTCACGGTCGCGCTCTCGACTTCGCTCGGCAACCCCAACCACATCGCGCTCGCGACAGTGGTCCGGCACGCAGGCGGCGACGTGAAGGCCCCGAAGATCCGGGTATTCGATTCCGCGCTCGATGCCGTCGCCGATGTCGTTACCGGCAACGCCGAGGTCTGCGCAGTCACCGCGGCGAGCGCGGTAAAGGAGATCACGGCGGGGACAATGCGAGCACTCGCGGTGTCCGCGCCGCAGCGCCTGGCCGGACTCTATGCGCAGACGCCGACCTGGCTCGAGCAGTCGGTGGATTGCGTGATCGGCGCCTGGCGCGGCGTGAGCGGCGCGCGCGGGCTTACCCCCGCGCAGGTCGCTTATTGGGAAGGCACGCTGGCAGCCGCCGTCAGGACCGAAGCGTGGATAGCCGAACTGGCCCGGCTCTACTGGACGCCGATGTATCTCGACGGCGCGACGCTGCGCGAGCACCTGAAGCGCGAACGCACGGAGATGAGCGCCACGCTGAAGGACCTTGGGCTGCTCCCAAAACGGTGATCCGTGAATGGGAATTGGCCCTGTGACCCACTTCCGTTCTCACCGTTTACCGTTTACTGTTCACCGTTCACCGATTTTCCACGGAGGGAGAAATGAACCAGGATGCGTATGAGAAAGGCATGGCATTGCGCCGCAAGGTCATGGGCGAAAAGCATGTTGCGAAGCGTGGGGCGAGCCCCGACCGGTTCACGAAGCAGCAGAACGAGCTGGTCACTTCAATCGCCTGGGGCACGATCTGGTCGCGGCCCGGCCTGCCGCTCAAGGTACGCAGCCTGGTGACGCTCGGCATGCTGACGGCCCTCAACCGCCCGGACGAGATCAGGGGGCACATCGTCGGCGCGCTGAACAACGGCGCGACGCCGGAGGAAATTATCGAGGTGTTCGTGCACAGCGCCGGCTACTGCGGTTTCCCCGCCTCCAACGGCGCCGTGCGCCTGTGCGTGGAGGTGTTCAAGGAGCAGGGGCTCTTGAAGGGACGAGGGACGAGGAATGAGTGTCGAGTGACGAGAACCGAGAGCTTCGAATCTTGACGAGTTTAGTTAGAACTGTGAATACAAAGTAGCTACGCTCTTCCCCTCGACCCTCGACACCCGACCCTCGACACCCGACCCTCGACACCCGACCCTCGACACCCGACACTCGACACCCGACACTCGTCACATCGTTCGAGGCGTTGTGCTATCCTTGTCGCCCCCGTGTAACTGACGGGTTCGGGAGCTTTGGATGAGAATGGAAGTCCACATACACGGCAACGTATTCCTCGGCAGGGGCGTGCGCCTGTCGCAGGTCGAGCATGCGCTGCGCCCGTGGCTCGAGTACCTCGACGTGGACACGATCGCTGAGACCCACAGCATCGAGCGCGAGGAGCCGGGCATCCAGTTCGAGACGCGCGAGCGCACGGTGAACTTCTGCTGGACCGGGGAAGTCGGCCGCAGCTTCCACGCGCGGCTGACGGAAGCGTTCCAGAACCTCGGGCCGCTCACCGAGTACGCCTCCGAGGTCGAGGCCACTTATTACCCGGAGAACGGCGAGGATGAGTTCTACCAGTTGTTCGTCGGCCCCACGCCCGAGGCGATCCACGAATTCCGCCGCCAGTGCGTGACCGAGGACGTTTCGGCCATGCTTTCCCGTCACCTCGGCAAGGCCGAAGTGGACCAGGTCGCCGCGCTCGTCAACCAGCTCTTTGACCATGACTGGGCGACGAGGAAGGTCACCGGCGAGCACGTGGCCGGCTCATCCACGGTCATTCCGCTGCACCCGCGGAACAAGCATCTCCACTAGACCCGCCAAGCCAAATGGGCGCTGGCGAAAGGTTTATCGATTCGCCACTCACGTAGTTGGGCCACTTCGCCGCTGGCCGGGTCCTGTCGAAACGGCCGGCACTTGCTCCGATTCTGCCCGCGCGTTTGTGCAACGATTCTACGTTCCCGCGCAAGGGTCGGGTCCTGTCAGGCCGGTCGCGATCCTCTCCGGATTTCCCGGCGCATGTGGTCAATAGACTTGGCCGTCGCGTTATCTGGAGTCAGTACCAGTACCGGAAATCCGGACCCAGATCACAACCGGCCTGCCACCCGACCCGTTAGCCGCAAGTCCGCACCAGCCTCTGTCGTGGGTTCAAGCCGCCGCGGCAAGAAAGCTTGGAAGGATGGCCCACTTCGCCGCGGCCGGGTGGAGCCGTACTCCTGTTTGGAATGGGCCCACTAAAACCGCCCCCGCCACCCGCCCTGTTCCGCTGAGGCACGCCAGCGAAAAATCGTGTGCGCTACGTCCGTGACCGAAGGCGGGAGGCCAAAGGCGGACGTGAAAATTGCCTGATCGCGATCAGATCGGAAAGTGGCGTCCGCTAACGACCCAAAGCGGACTTTCATGTCCAGCAATTAGATATGGCCTTCACGCTCAAGGACTCGACGAACGTCTTCTAGGGCCGGCTTTAGATCCCCTGGTGGGAATCGAATCTGAGTTAGGCCTGAGATATTGGAGAAATCGGAGCACCCCTCTTCCAATATGACTATTGCCCGAGGAGAGCCGAGCTTTCCTTGAAATAATCCCGATTCGTGGATCACATTTGGCCGAGCATATATGCGTCCGTCTGCATGTTCTTCTTCCGCTGTCATAACGACGAACGCAAATCCGGCTTGCGCAAGCATGGTCTCGAGCCTAGCTGTGGTCGATATGCCGGCCACTGGTTCAATGTTGAACTCATCACATGGAAGGCGCAAACGTTCGCGGATGAAATCCTTTAGTTGCAACCAGACCAGAGAGCGTCCGTGGCCAATGAAGATCTTCCTGCCCAAAAGGGGGGTATCTGCTACCCTAGGCGCCGCCTCTAGAGCTTCAAGAATACGGCGCATCTGTTCTATTCGCGTCGTTAGCTCCGCTCTCGGGTCTCGGATACTACGGTCCATTCCCCTTACCGGAAGTCCACTTAGCAAGGGCGAATCTTTCCCATAGATCTTTTCAAGTTGGGATCGAACGTTGGTGCTCCACAGAGCTAGCTGTCCGAGGTGCACTTCAGGCCTCCGGACCAACGTCTCGGCGAGCGTCAACCGTTCGCGCAAGTATTCAAGGATTGAGCGTTCCTCAGCCTGTGGCGAGTCGGACATATAATTTCCAGGAGAAATCGAGGCGCGGGTTGCAAGGTTTATTACCCCTTCTCGCCAAGCGGGACAGCATCACTGGACCGCTTAGGAGGTAATCTCAGGGAAGGTCACGCAAATCCTCAACCACTAGCAGCCATTGCATCGTTCAGGGATCTAACAATTTCGGAAATAAGTTGTCCGTCGTGGTCTTCATACGCGACGACTTCTCCTGCGGAAGTGGTCAACACAACCTTGAATGTGTCCTTCTTGTTCCATGCCAGGTATACGCCGACTAGCAACGCCGCGATACCGATGACACCAAGAGGGACCCCTCCACTGACAAACCCAATCAAAGCAAGAGCAATACCGAGCAACATTAAGTACCCCGGGACCGTAAGAGGTGGCGTTTCCTTCTTTGTTTGCACTGACGTAATGTGTCGCATGGCAAATGTCTGCGAGTCCACGACAAAGCGCGAATTAGTGACGATAATTCCAGATTTCTGGAAAAACACACGCTCTTCGCTCATCGTATGACTCCTTTAATTGATCAGCACGCTACGCCATAGAGGGGACGGCGGCAATTCCGCCTTTGCATGATATGAAGGTCCGCTCTTGGCCGAATGCAGTCACTCGGCGAATGTCCGCTTCCGACCCAAAGCGGACATTTAATATCGGGGCACTGCTTGCCAGCCCGGAGCGGCCAATTAGCTATCCTGCCCCGAGTACCTTGAGAGCCCGAGCATAATCAATCACTGGAGTTTCATAGACATCGTTTCCAGCGGCGTGCCAAAAATCCCGCTCTACCATGGCATGCAAGTCTGGAAATTCCTCAGGCCCTCCGACGCTGTATTGTGGGAATAAGGTGCCGCCTGCGGGCAACTGCCCCGAAAATCGCCCAACAAGGTCATTGGGATATGGACCAACGCGCAACTCGTTGGCATTTTGAATCTCCACTTCTAGTGCCCATTCGACGGATGGTGCGTCCGCACGTCGGCGAAATCGCTCAATGGAGCAAAGCACATTGGCCGCGAGGCACATGAACCATGACGCATATAGAGGAGGTGGTTGGTCACGCCTTAGCTGCATCTCCTTGTCATCCTTCGCGCCTCTTATTCCCTTCTCAAATAATCGGTACTCGATTAGGCCATCGCTATAAACCTCACCCGCTACGTCGAGGCTGAACGAGCCGCCGTGCCCTTGGCTGCCACGGAGAATTGGCCTTCGCTGCATGAAATTTTGAGGAGGGATAGCTAGCATGATTCCTCCATCGCTCAGCACTCCCGTCAGGTTGGTCAGTACGGGAGCCACTGAAGCTTCGCGGTGAACGTGCTCAAAGAACACTGGCACTAACGGGATGGCCGTGACTCTCACACCAAATAATCCGCCATAAGGCTGATAATCGCCGAATTCACTTTGAAACTTCAGGCGGCGAGAATCGAAGATCGCATTGATTCCAGCCGCGCTCCGTGTTAGGTGTAGCGTGAGGTCCTGAATCTCCCGCATGGTCATCCTTTCCGTGCGATCCGCGCGGCGGACATAGCATTCTTTAGTTACTGTATGCCGGTGCGGACCTGCACGGGACCGAGGCACTTGGAACACTACAACCCCAGCACCATCGGGCCGCGTGGGCACACCGGCTACCTCGAGGAGGGGAATCTGTGGCTCGATGCAGTCTCGACACTGCAATCGCAACCGGTCTGCTAATTCGGCGCATCGAGGCAACGGAACGATTGCTTTCGCGCGCGCTGGCTTGTCGTCGGTTTCAGAAATTCCTAAGACGAGGGAGCCGCCAAACGCATTGGCGAACGCGATGACTTCCTCAAGAAGCTCGTTTCGAGCTTTCTCGCCAATGCTGTCGCCTCCATTGAACCATGGATCGACGCGGCCCTTGTTGGTTGGGAGAGTTTCCTTTAACTCAACCTCAGCGCCCTCTGGCACGACATCCTGCCAAAGTCGGTCGATGTCCCCAGCGGTCAACTCACCAATTCGTTTCCCGAACACGAGTTCTCCGAGGGGCACCCAACGTGACGAGGGTTAATCCCTTGGCTCCAGCCCGGCCGATGTGCCCTACTTGCGCACGAATCCGCGCAGGATGTCCTCGATCCGAAGCCCGCTGAGTGACGAGTACGACGTAACCGTGGCACCCATCTCGATCTTGCCGGCCTCGCGGTTGCCCGGTGGCCCGTCCTGATGAGTGTGCGGCTGGTGGAAGAACAACCAATCGTGCTTCGGTTCCTCGTGAGCCAGAAATACCATGAATTGTCCCGCTACGAGGAGCGTCACGGTCTTGATCGGTTTTTTTTCGTCCATTGCTGAAATGGTACGAGCTTTGCCGTGCATCTGCCAGTGGAATCGGTGTCAGATTTAGGCGCGTCCAGCCCCCAGCCGTGCGGGGCAGTGCGGGGCCGTCAGGGGCACGGCCTGAGGCGCTTGCCAATGCGCTTGTACGGCCCGATCGGCATCAGCCCGCGCTCGTCCCGAGTGTCCGCTTTTGGCCGATAGCCGACGGCGGATGGCCGACCGCTCTCTTTGGTGGAGTGTGATGTGACGAGTCTCCCGCGCAGCGGATCGAACAGGGCGGGCGGTGGGGGCGGTCTAGCGGGCCCTTTCTAAATTCTTAGAGCGCCACGCCCCAGCCGCGGCCGGGTGGCGGAATGGCCGGTGACTGATCCGGTCTCCCGGTACTGGTACGGCCTCAAGACAACGCGATGGCCAAGTCAATTGCCAGAATGCGCTCGGGAGAACGGAGCAGGCGCCGGCCGTTTCGACAGGACCCGGCCGCGGAAAGTGCGAGCTTCGCAGCCGCCGGCCGTTCCGACAGGACCCGGCCGCGGCGGCCCGGTCACGGCTTCTTCAGGGCGTCGGTGCGGAAGCTCAGCACGGCGTCCGGATCCACTTTCGCATGGATCACGGCGGGCTTGCCCGCCTTCATCGCCTGGTTCACCGCATCGGCGGTCTCGCCCGGGCCGGTCACGTAGTAACCCGTGCCGCCGCAGAGCTTCATCACCTCGTCGTAGCGCGGCGAGAGCACGTGCGCGCCGATGTAGCGCTTGTTGTAGAAGTCGCGCTGGTAGGCGATCTCCGCGCCCCAGGTGCCGTTGTCCATCACGACGGCGATG
>JBGQGU010000031.1:0-12353 GCA_041497655.1 Gammaproteobacteria bacterium | reverse complement strand
CCGATGGTCTTCACCACGCGCCCGCCGAACGCGTCGGTGATGCCCTTCAGCAGCCCGATGACCTCGCGCACGCTGCCGAACGCCGCGGTGTCGCCAATCGACTCGTAGAGACGAGTGCTGTCGCTGACGTCCGCGAACAGCACTGCAAGGATGACTTTCTGCTCCGCCACCGGGTTTTCTCCCGGCGACAAGTTTAGCAGGAGCAGCGGTCGGCTATCAGCATTCAGCCATCAGCAGCCCCGTAATACACAACCTGTTGCCTCAAGCTGAAAGCTGATTGCTGATCGCTGAAAGCTCGGCTCAGGCACTCGCAGCCGAACGTCCCGCGATGCGGCCGAACACCGCGCCGGAAATGAGCCCGGTGCCGAGGGGATAGTTGTAGTGGAACAGCCCGCCGACCATTTCCCCGCAGGTATAGAGCCCGGGAATGGGCTTCCAGTCGGTCGCGATCACCTGTGCGTCCTGGCTGACCTTGAGCCCGCCGAAAGTGAAAGTGATGCCACCCGTCACGGGATAGGAAACATACGGAGGCGCATCGAGCTTCAGCGCCCAGTTGGTCTTGGGGGGCTCTATCCCCTCGGTGTGCAGCCCGTCCAGCACCGCCGGGTTGAACCGGCCGCCATGACCCGCCGCGCGGTTGTACTCTTCGAGCGTCTTCAACGCCTGCTTGTGGTCCACCTTCAACTGCTTCACCAGCCCCTCCAGCGTGTCCGACTTGAACGGCTCGCTGGTCGAGTAGCGCGGCTCGAGCAGCCCCAGCACCTTGCTGTCGAAGATCTGGTAGACGAGGCTGCGCGGCTGCTTGAGGATCATCCCGCCGTACTGGGCGTAGGTGAACGAATTGATGTCGGCGCCCTCGTCCACCCAGCGCCTGCCATCGACGTTGATCATGACGCCCAGGAAATAGGACAGCCGATTGGTCTTGTCGGTGAGATTCTGAACGCCGTAATCGGAAGCCTCGGCGTTGATCGGTGTCGCATGGCAGCCGCTCCAGTGTCCCCACGGCATGGCGCCGATATCGAGCGCCATCTTCAACCCGTCGCCGTAGTTGAAATTGGAGCCGCGCACTTTGGCATGGTCCCACGGCGCGCCGAGGTAGCGCAGCCGCCACTCGGGGTTGGTCTCGAAGCCGCCGCAGGCGAGCACGACGGCTTTCGCGCCAAACGTGACGAAGCCCTCGGGCCCGCGCGCCACGACGCCGGTCACGCGTCCGCTCTCCGCCTGCGTGAGCCGCTGCGCGCCGGTCTCGTAGCGGATGTCGATGCCGAGCTTCTCCCCGGTCTCGAACCACGTCTTTGAAAGCCCGACGCCCTCGTGTTCGGTGCGTATCATGGCGCCGCGCGGCCACTTCACTTCCTTGCCGACACGCACGCCCATCACCGACAGGGCGAGCTCGAACTTGTGCCTGCCCACGTCCTGCAGCCAGCACATCGTGTCGTACGAGTTTTCGATCAGGAGGGACGCGAGCTCGGGGTCGCTTCTCCCCTGCGTCACGCGCATGAGATCGTCGCGAAACACCTCGACCGGATAGGGCTGCACGCCCTTGTGGAATCCGGGGTAGTCGCGTTCCGCATGGGGTACGAAACGGTCCAGCTGGGAAACGTCGTTGTAGATGAAGCGAAACACCGCGCCCGAGAAGTGCGTGTTGCCGCCCCGCTTTTCCCGTGGCGCTTTCTCGAGGACCAGCACCCGCTTTGCCCCGTTGTCCCTGGCTGACACCGCTGCGGAAAACGCCGCATTGCCGCCGCCCACCACAATCACGTCATAGTCCATGGCTCAACTCCGCAAGCAGTAAACAGCGAACGGTGAACGGTGAACGGTCAAAGACCAACTAAGGTTGGCATCGAGTCTGCTGCTCGCTGCTCACGGCTGGTAGAATACGCGCAACTGTCGTCCCGATGCCACCGGAAGGGACCATATCATGAACTCCCCGCGCCAAGAGGTTCCCGCCCCTACCCGCGAGCTAGCCAGCTGGATCGCTCACCTGCGTCACTCCGACCTGCCGGCGCGCACGAAGGATACCGTGCGCCTCGCGCTCCTCGACACGCTCGGCTGCGGCGTCTACGGCCACGCAACGCCGTGGGCGAAGATGCTCCTGCAATGGGCAAGAGCGGGCGCGCCAGCGAAGGGCGAGGCGACGGTCTGGGGCGAGACGGCGCCGTCTCTGCGCGCCGCCGATGCGGCGCTCGTCAACGGCACCGCCACGCACGCCTTCGAGCTCGACGACTACCACAACGCCAAGCTGCACGCGGGCGCAGTCGTCATACCCGCGGCCCTCGCGATGGCGGAGAAGCTCGACGCCGACGGGACACGTCTCGTGACCGCGATCGCCGCCGGTTACGAAGTGATGATCCGCACCAGTCTCGCCTTGAATCCTTCCGCCGCGCGGCTGCGCGGCTGGCACCTGACCGGCGTGTGCGGCCCGCTCGGCGCGGCCGCGGCGTGCGCCGTGCTGCTCGGCTTGAACGACGAGCGCACCGCCTGGGCGCTGGGACTCGCCGGCACGCAAGGCTCCGGGCTGTGGGCCTTCAACGCCGACGGCACCATGAGCAAGCGGTTTCACGCCGGACGGGCGGCCTATTCGGGCGTGCTCGCCGCGGAACTTGCCGCGCTCGGTTTCACCGGGCCGACCCAGATCTACGAATTCCACGACGGCGGCATGCTGAAGGCGTACTCCGACGCGTCCGACCCGGCGCCGCTCACCGCGGGGCTCGGAAAGGCCTACCGTCTCGACACCAATCGCATCAAGCCCTATTCCTGCTGCGGCAGCACGCACTCCTACGTGGACGCCGCGTTCGAGCTGCGCCGGCGACTCGGCACGCCGTGGGACGCGAAGCGCCGCGTGCGCGTAGGGCTCGCAAAAGTGGTGGACGTCCAGTGCGGGTTCAAGTACTTCCCCACCAGCGCGCTGAACGCCCAGATGAGCCTGCGCTACGTCGTCGCGGCCGCGCTGCTCGAAGGCCAGGTGCTGCCGCCACAGTTCTCCGACGCAAAGCTTTCCGATCCGGCGATCACCGCGCTGGCGGAAAGGCTCGAGCTCGAGCACGATCCGGTCCTCGACAAGCTCTATCCCGAACGCTTCGCCGCCTGGATCGCGGTCGAGGACTCCGGGAAATGGGTCCGCGTCGACGTGCTCGACCCGACCGGCTCGGACTCCAGCCCGATCGGCCGCGATGGCATCGTCGAGAAATTCCGCGGCATCAACCCGCAATTGCCGGTGGACGCCATCGCGGACGCCGTGTTCGATATCGAACACCGTTCCGTCAAGCAGTTGCTTGCTCTTCTGTCCGGCGCGCGGGCCAGGCAGCTCCAGACAGCCTGACGGCGCCCGCAAGGGATGAGGGCGGAGGGATGAGGGATGAGGGATGAGGGATGAGGGAAAAGCAGTCAACCCGTGATGTAGCGAATCCATTGATTGCCGTTGTTTCAGTTTTGCGCGCTGCGGCCATAGTCGCCTCCGCTGCGCTTGCAGGCCTGGCAACGACCCAAAACGCGATCGCGCAAAACTATCCGAACCGGCCGATCAGATTGGTAGTTCCGTTTGCACCGGGCGGCGGGACCGATATCATGGCGCGGAGCCTGGCGCACAAGCTCTCCGAGGTATTCGGGCAGACCATCGTGGTGGACAACCGCGCCGGAGGCGGCGGTACCGTCGGCACCGAGACGGTGGTCAGGGCGAATCCCGATGGCTACACCCTGATCATGGTTTCGGGCAGCTTTGCGGCGAATGCTGCCGTGTACAAGTTGCCGTACGACTCCGTGAACGACATCGCGCCGATCGCGCTTATCGGCGAAACCGGAAACATGATCGCGCTGCACCCCTCGCTCGCCATCAGGAGCATCAGCGAACTGATCGCGTCCGACAAGGCCGCTCCCGGCAAGCTGAATTACGGCTCGACCGGCACCGGCGGCTTCACCCACCTCATCACCGAGCTCTTCAACCAGTTGGCGGGCACGAAGCTCACGCACATTCCGTACAAGGGCACCGGGCCGGCGTTGAACGACCTGCTGGGCGGCCAGATCCAGGTCCTGTTCGGCAGCCTGCCCTCGACCATCCCGCTGGCGAAGCAGAACCGCGTGCGCGGCATCGGCGTGACCACCGCCAAGCGCAATAACGCCATTCCCGACATACCGGCGATCGGGGAATTCGTGCCTGGCTATGAAGCGGTACTGTGGTACGGGGTCTGGGGACCCAAGCGCCTGCCGAAGGAAATTGTGGCGCGGTGGAACGCCGAAATACGCAAGGCTCTGAAGCAGCCGGACCTGAGGGAGCGGATCGCGGGCGAAGGTCTCGACCCTTCCGACTCGCCGCCGGAGCGCTTCAGCGAGGTGGTGAAGCGCGACGTCGCGAAGTGGACTCGGGTCGTCAAGGCCGGAAATATCAAGGCTGGGAGTTGAAAGGCGAGGCTGGCGACTGGAACTAACCACCCCGGCACTTTGTGCCACCCCTCCTTGAAAAGGAGGGGAGTACTAAGGAATTCCCCTCCTTGGTGAGGAGGGGTGCCTGCGCAGCGGGCGGGGTGGTGTGGGTCGAATCACGACCCACGAATCACGATTCACGCCGTCCAGCCGCTAGGAGTGCAACTCGACAATGTCGCCGTCGGCGAGCGCGTGCTCCCGCCCGACGTGCTGCCCCGGGATCCCGGTCCTACTCCACACGCGCGCGTACTTGAGTGAGTGTGCGAGATCCTTGTGCACCAGCCGCGCGACGTCCTCCACCGTCTGCCCGCGGCGCAACGTGAACGGCCGGTCCTTCTCCGCCGGCTTGCCCGGGGTCTTGGTGTATACGCGCACGATGCCGAGATGCCCGAAGAGCCACGCTCCGACTTCTCCGAGTCCCTGCCCCGTTTTTGCCGAAACCGCGAGCGCGGGGTAGTTCAACCCCGTCAGCTCGCGAAACGCTTCCACTTCCGCCGCCTCGTCGGCCGCCAGGTCCGCCTTGTTCGCGAGCATCAACGCAGGGAGCCTCAATGCAAACGGGTCGCCATCGAGAATATCCGCGCTGGGTGACACGGCATCCCAGCGTTCGGTCAGCGTGACGTGCTTATCGCGGAAGATGGCATGCAGCGCCTGCACCTGCTCGACACAGGAAGATTCGCTGAGATCCACCACCAGCAGGCACGCGTCCGCCGTTTGCAGCGCGGAAGCCAGCCACGGCAGCGGGTGCTCGGGCGACACCGCCGGCAGGTCCACGAGCTGCAAGTGAATATCCTCATGCGTCATCATTCCCGGCTCGGGATACTGGGTGGTGAACGGATAGGGGGCGACGTGCGCGTTGGACCCGGTGAGCCGCACGTGCAGCGACGATTTGCCGGAGTTTGGCGGTCCGATCAAGGCGAGCTGCGCTGCGCCCTCGGGTCGCACCACGTGCGAGGACGCGCCACGGGCGGGGCCCTTCTTCGGCGCCTCGACCTCCTCGGACAGTTCCTTGATGCGGCTCTTGATGTCCGCTTGCAGGTGGTCGGTGCCCTTGTGCTTGGGGATGGTGCGCAGCATCTCGCGCAACCCATCAAGGCGGTCGCGCGGGTCGCGCGCCTTGCGGAAGGCGGCTTCCGCGGCCTTGTACTCGGGGCTGAGGTTGGCTGGCATGTCAGGAACGGTGACGAAGTCACGACTGACTGACGACTGACGGTAAAGCGTAGAACGGGCGCCGTTCCGGTTCAACCGTCCCGCAACCCGTTGACCGCGTCACTTCGTCACGGCGTCACGGCATTACCGCAGCCGCCAGCTATCGCCTTCCCCTGTCACCCGACCATCACGCTGTAACTTAATGATATGGGCATGCAGTGAGCGGCGCGCGACGGGGTGCAAGCGTTGCGGCACGTCGTCGTAGACGAATGGCAGCAGCTCGTCGAGGGTCGCGGGGTTTCCGTGCTGGAACGCATCGAGCACCTTCTGCTCGCGCTTCATGCGGTGCGCGATCAACCGCCGCACCTCGTCGTGCGGCTTTTCGATGACATGGCCGTGTCCCGGCGCCAGCGCGGCGAGATCGAACGACAGCAGCCGTTCGAGGGAATCGAGATAGACCGCCATCTCGCCATCGGGTGGCGAGATCACCACCGTCGAGCCCTGCATGATGTGGTCGCCGGTGAAGAGCAGCTTCTGCTGCGCCAGCAGGTAGCACAGGTGGTTCGAGGCGTGCCCCGGCGTGTGCACCACGCGCAGATGAAACGCGCCGCAGTCCAGCGTGTCGCCGTCACGCAGCGCGCGGTCGGGCGCGAACGCGGCGTCCTGCCTGCCATCATTGGGCACCGCAGCGAAACCCAGGACCTGCGCCCCGGTTTCCGCCTTCAGCGCTTTTGCGCCCGGCGAGTGATCGAGATGGGTGTGGGTGCAGAGGATCCACTTCAGCCGCTTGCCTGCCGCCTCGAGCATCGCGGACAGGTGCAACGCGCTCTCCGGACCCGGGTCGATCAGCGCGAGCCTGTCGGTGCCGATGATGTAGGTATTGGTCCCGGGACCGGTCATCATGCCGGGATTCGGCGCGGTAATGCGCCGGATGAGGTCGTTCAGCTGAACGACCTTGCCCGGAACGATTTCCTCACGCGCTTGCGCCATTCGAAAGTTCCCAGTTGGCAGCCGTCAGCCGTCAGTTGGCAGTATCTGCAAACTGCCCACTGCAAACTGCAAACTTCTCATCCCTCATCCCTCGACGACGCCGGCGTCCTCGTAGTCCGGGTCGCCGGGAAGGACGAACCTGCCGTCCCGTGTAACTCTCGGCCGCAAAGTTGGCACTTGATGCGATGAGGACACTTCCGAAATCAACTCGGCGGCAGTCGAGCAGGCCGCGAATCGCTCGAGCGTCTTGATCGTCGGAAAGCGCATGTTGATCGCCTCCCGGGCGCGCAGTTCGAGTGCTTCCTGCGGGCGCACCCAGACGTGCGCGATGGTCTCGCGGTTGTCGTGCCGCGCCTCCTGGTACTCCGGCGCGAGCGCGATGAAAAAGCGCGTGTCGTAGCGCCGCGGCGCGCCGACCGGGGTGATCCAGTGGCCGAAGTAACGCAGCCGGTCAACGGCGAGCCGCAGGCCCTCGCCGAGCGCGAATGCCGCGAAATCGCTGCGGCCTTCGTCGAGCGCCTGGCGGTGGGGGCGGTAACGCTCCGCCGTGGCTTCGCTCAAGGACACGATGCCGCCGCCGGCGTCGTACGCGAGCAGGATGCCGGCTTCCTCGAACGCTTCGCGGATCGCGGCGATCCAGTACGCGAGCCCGCCACGCTCGATGCCGAGCGCGCGGCTCGCTGCGGAATCATCCAGGCCCACGCACAAGGCATGCAATTCCGGAGATTCATCGCCAGGGTCGAGCGCGCCCCCGGGAAACACATGAACGCCAGGCATGAACGCGAGGCTCAGGCTCCGCCGCAGCATCAGCACCTCAAGCCCGCGTGGAGCGTCGCGGATCAGCGTCACCGTGGCGGCCGGCTGCGGTGTCAGTTTCTTTTCACTCTTCATTCTTTATCCGTCAGCACCGGCGTTGCGTTCATACCCGTTTCAGCACTTGAATAGTCTTCGCCGCCGGGTCGACGCGCACGATGTCGCCGCTCCTGACGCATTCGCGAGGGTCGCGTGACCAGCCCTCCGTGATCGTCAGGTTCGCGAACACCGCACCCTGGACCATCACCGGGTTGGTGACGCCGAAGACGAGCGCTTTGGGCGCGATGCCCTTGGCCTTGATGTCATAGAACGCCCAGCCCGCCGCGATGCCGCCCTTCGCGGTCGGAAAAAACAGTACTTTGTCGCGGATGTTGACGCCCTCGAGCTTGTGGCCGCGCTTGGTGATGACACCACTCCAGCGGTCGAGGTCGTAGCGCGGGCTGAACCCCTCGTCGGAGACCACCGCCTCTCCCTCCACCACGGGGCCAAAGGCGCGGTCCACCCGGATCGTAATGGACGCAGCGCTCACCGGAATACGCCGGTGCATGCGATCTCGACGCACTCGTGCGTCCTCCGCAGGATGGTATTGAACTTGTGCGCGGTGATCGTGTTCACGATTTTTGCGGAGTTGGAGATCATGTTGGTCCAGCCGTTCGCGGCGCGCATGCGCGTCAGGTTCTGGAGTATATATACGCATACGCCTTCCAGGATGGTCACGCCGGCCGTCTCCAGTTTCTGAGCGTAGCCGAGCGCCCGGGCCGCCGACAGCACGCCGTTCGCAGTGGTGACCATTACCGTCGTTCCCGGATGCACGCGCCGCCCGTCGAACAAGTCGGCAAGCTGCCTCATCTCGAGCAGCGACTGCTGCGGCCCCGAGAACACCACGAAATTGCAGCTGTTGTCCGGGTTCCTGTAGCCGGCGAATACGCGTTCGATGTCCGCGCGGGCGATGCGCATCCTGCCTTGCGGCTTTCTGCCGCCGAGTGCGGCCCGCAGAGTCGGCGCCTCGGGCGTGACGCCCACCATGTGGTACATCGCCATCGAGCCGTAGCTCGCGAGCGCGGCACCCAGGTGTTTCAACTCGTCGGCGGTCGGTGCGCGTTTTACTCCGGTGAACACGGGCACCGCGAAATAGCTCTGATGCGATTCGCCGACGAGCTTCGCCATCGCGCCCCACTCAGCGTAATCCTCCAGCACCGTCGTCACTTCGACCACAAAGGTGCCCCTGCGATGCTGGTCGAGGTGGAACCCGTACTCCGGCACCCGCCCGGTCATTGCCGCGGCCATGGCGGCGGGGCCGGACTCGAAATTGCTGCGCGCCCCGCACACGGAGTTGGCCCAGATTACGGTGCCGGTGTCACCCCAGGCGAGGCGCTCGCCGAAGTGCGGCTGGTACACGGTCTGGTAGTTGATGCAGGTGTCGGTCGTCACGACGTTCATCTGGCGCAGGTAGCCGATCAACTGCCGCTCCTTCGCAGCTTCGCCAGCATCCTGCCCGAGCCGGTCCACGTAGGCGAAATCGAAACAGCGCGCGTTGGTCGTGATCGGGACTTCGCAGCGCGCGCCGGCCTGTGCGAGGCGGCACAGATGATCGAGCCCGCTGTCGCCCATGACCTCGATGTCACCCATCATGTGCACGTTGGTGACCGGCACGAAGCCCCGCGCGCCATAGAACTTCCCGACCTCGAGCTGAAGTTCGAGCGCGCGGCGCACCGGCTCGCCCCGTTCGCCGCGCAGCATCACCCGCTCCTGCGCCGTCAGCCGCATCGCTGCCTTTTGCCTTTTGCCTTTTGCCTTCTGCCTTCTGCCTTTTGCCTTTTGCCTTTTGCCTTCTGCCTTCCCCGTATCCCTCATCCCTCATCACTCGCTTAGTCCGTGGCCTTGGCTCCCGAGACCTTGATCAGCCGCGCGAACTTCTCGCTTTCGGAGCGCACGAATTTTGCCAGCTCCTCGGGCGAAGTGCCCACCGTCTCCGCGCCCACGTTGGCGAGCTTTTCCCTCACGTCCGGCTGCTTGAGCCCGCGATTGACTTCCGAATTGAGCCGCACGATCACGTCGGCCTGCGTGCCGGACGGTACGAAGTACGCAAACCAGTTGCTGATATCGAAGCCCGGCACGCCCGCTTCCGCCATGGTGGGCACGTCGGGTGCCGCTGGCGAGCGCCGGGTCGTCGTCACCGCCAGCGCGCGCAGCTTCCCCGCCTTAACGTGCGGCATCGCCGGCGGCATGCCCGAGAAGAACATCGGCACGTGACCGCCGATCAGATCGGGCATCACGGGCCCCGCCCCTTTGTACGGCACGTGCGCCATGTCTAGCTTCATCGTAATCTTGAGCAGCTCGCCTGACAGGTGCTGCACGCCGCCGGTGCCGGCCGACGCGTAGGTCAATTGCCCCGGCCGCGCCCTGGCGAAGGCGATGAGCTCCTTCACGCTCCTGACCGGCAGCGAGGGGTGAACCACCAGGATGAGCGGCGTCACCGCCGCGAGCGACACCGGCGCGAGATCCCTGGCAACGTTGTACGGCATCTTCTGCAAGTGCGGCAGAATCGCGATTTCCGCCGGCACCGCGATCAGAACGGTGTAACCGTCGGGCGCCGCTTTCGCCACAATGTCGGCGCCGATCACGCCGCCCGCGCCGGGACGGTTGTCCACCAGCACGTTCTGCTTCATGGCTTCCTGCATCTTCTGCCCGACCAGGCGCGCGGTCAGATCGGTCGCGCCGCCCGGCGCATACGGCACCACCACCCGGATCGTTTTCGCCGGATAACCCTGCGCCGGAAGAGCGCCGCTGACGATGACGAATGCACAGCCAGCGCCGGCCGCTAACAACCGTTTCATGCGTGTCATGTTGGCTTCTCCTCTGCTCAGTCGAGACGCGTGCCGGAGACCCGGATGATACTGCGGTACTTGTCCGTTTCCGATTTCATGAAGCGCGCCAGCTCACCCGGCGAGCCGGGCGTTACCTCCACGCCGGTGCCGATCAGGTAATCGCGCGCGTCCGTGCTGCGCAGGATGCGCCCGATCTCGGCGTTGAGCTTGTTCACGACCCCTTTCGGCGTTTGCGCCGGGACCACGAAGGCGAACCAGATACTGGTGTCGAAATCGGCTACCCCCTGTTCCTGCAGCGTCGGCACTTCCGGCACCGCCGACGAGCGCTTCGCGGTGGAGATTGCGAGCGCCCTGACCCTGCCGGACTTCACGTGCGGAATGATGGGCCCCATGCCGACGAAGCCGAATTGCACCTCCTGGCCACCGAGCAGCGCGGTGGTCGCCGGCGCGCCGCCCTTGTAGGGCACGTGCACGATGTCGGTTCCCGTTGCCATCTTGAAAAGTTCGCCGGAGAGATGTTGCGGCGTGCCGACACCGACCGAGGCGTAGGACAACGCCCCCGGCTTCGCGCGGGCGGCATCCAGCAACTCCTTCAACGTTCTCGGCGGAAACGAAGGATGGACGACGATCAGCAGCGGCGAGACGGTGCCGAGCGTGACCGGGGCGTAATCACGCTGCACGTCGTACGGCAGCTTCTTGAACAGGCTCGGGTTGATGGACAGCTCGCCGGTCGAGGCCACGAACACGGTGTGGCCGTCGGGAGCGGCTTTTGCCACGATTTCCGCGGCGAGCAAGCCGCTGCCGCCGGGACGGTTGTCAATGACGACCGGCTTGCCCCAGCTCTCGGCCATGCGCACGCCCACCGCCCGCGCCAGGATATCGGTGTTTCCACCGGGCGCGAACGCGACCAGCATCCGTATCGGCCTGGCCGGATAGTTTTGCGCCATCGCACTCGGACTCGTCATCGGGATCGAAAGCGCGGCGAAAGCAACGATCGCCGTGGAGCGCAAAACTAAATAAAAGGCACTTGATGGCCTTGTTACGTCATCGGTCAACGGTTTTTCCCTCATCCTGCCTCCCTCATCCCTCATCCCCCGTCCCTCACCCGAACACCGCCGGATAGCCCGGCGGCGGGGAAAAGCCCAGATCGCCGCGCTTGATGACCGCATCGCGCCCGCCGGCCGCCTCGAGCAGCTCCGCCTGGCGCTGTTTCGCCCGCGCGTCCACTTCCGCCGGTTCGCAAATCGCGTAAAGCCTGGCACGGCACTCCTTCAGCGCGTTTGCGTATTCCGGATCGCCGGCGAGGTCGCGCAGCTCCTCCGGGTCCCGCTCCAGATCAAAGAGCTGCGGCCGGTACGCGACGTAGTGCACGTACTTGAATCTTCCGTGCCGGATCATGAAGGCGCCCGTGGTCGAGCCCATGCCATGGTACTCCGACAGCACGTTGCGCCGGGGTTGTTCGCCACGCGCAAGCGCGAACAGCGACACTCCCGGATGACCCTCGAACATCTCTGGCCGGTCCTCCCCCGCGCACGCCATGATAAACGGATAGGTGTCCACGTGGCTTGCCGGCGTGCTCACCCTCTTGCCACGCGGCACGTCGGCTCCGGCGACGATCAGCGGCACGCCGGCGACCTCCTCGTACAGGGTGGATTTGCCCCACAGCCCGCGCGCGCCGAGGTTGTCGCCGTGATCGCTCGTGTACAGGATGCGCGTGGAATCGGCGAGCCCGGCCGCCTCCAGCGTGCGAATCACCCTGCCGATATTGTCGTCCACGAAGCTGCACAACCCATAGTACGCCGCCACCGCCTTCCTGAGCTTGTCCGGATCGAAGTAACGGTCGTAGACGAAACTCTCCGAGTAGTCGCGCAAATAGGGATGATCGGGCCGCTCGCTCTGGGCGTACTGCTTGGGCAAGGGCATGCTTTCGAGCGGATATTGATAGTAGAAGTCGGCCGGCGCCACCAGCGGGAAATGCGGGCAGACGAAGGAGACGAACAGCACCCATGGCTCGCCGCGGTACCGGGGCGCTTCCTCGCGCAGCCAGATCTGCGCGCGCGTCGTGATCTCCCTGTCGTATGCGGTATAGGGGGTCTCGCCGGGACCAGCAAGCTTGGCGATCTTCCAAGACATCCCCCGCTCCGGCAGGTCCTT
>JBGQGU010000030.1:0-12387 GCA_041497655.1 Gammaproteobacteria bacterium | reverse complement strand
CGCATCGGTGATCACGCCGATCTCCGCCGGGTGCGCCTTGTAGTCGAGGCCTGCCGGCAGCTTGATGAAGACGTGCGCGGGAAGCTTGATGTACTGGGCGTATCCGCCGTCGCAATTCCGCCCGACGTTGCCGCCCGAGTTCTCGCACAGCGGCTCCAGGTTCGCCAGGCACCAGCGGCAATGGCCGCAGTTGAGGTAATAGTAGGCGGTGACCGCATCGCCGACGGCGAGTCCCCTTACGCCCGCCCCCGCCTCGACGATTTCCCCGGTAATTTCATGGCCGATAATGCGCGGGAATTCGGCCGCGATCCGTCCCGCCTTGATGTGCTGGATGGTCAAACCAGCGCCGCAGGCGAGCACGCGGGCGACGGCCTCCCCCGGGCCCGCCACGGGGTCGGGAACGTCCCTCAGCTCGAACGGCGTATTCGGGCCCTTCAGAACCATTGCTTTCATGCGTGTCGCCTCGCGGAGCCGCCGTTCAGTCCCGAAACATGAAGTTGGCGGCCTTGAGAAACAGCGTGCGGTTCACGCCGTCCGAATGGAGGAACGCCGCCGCATCGCGCACCAGCTTTTCCACGCCGATTTCCTTCATGTAGCCATGCCCGCCGTGGATTTCCATGGTCCAGGTCGCGATCTTCCAGGCCGCCTGCGCCGCCATCGCCTTGGGCAGCGCCCCCAGCGTCTTGTCCCAGCCGTGCTCCGGGTGGTCCGCGAGCCACGCCGCGCGGTGGAGATACGAGCGGGAAGCGTCGATCAACATGCGCATCTCCGCGAGTTGCGCGCGGATGCCGTCGTGCTCGATCAGCAGCTTGCCGCCCTGCACGCGCACCTGCGCCCACTCGATCGCCTTGCGGTGCAGCGCGACGGCGACGCCGAGGATCGTCGCCGCAGCGTACGCATTGCTCTGCGGGAAGAACTGCACCAGAACGCTGAAACCCTTGCCGGGCTCGCCGACGACGTTCTCGTCCGGCACGAAGCAGTCCTGGAATACCAGCTCGGCGTTGTTGGCGAGCCGCTCGCCCATCTTGTCGTGCACCCGCCCGATGGTGAAGCCGGGGCGGTCGCGCTCGAGGAGAAAGCAGGTCGAGCCTTCGGAGAGCGGCTTGCCCGGCACGGTCTGCGCGAACAGCAGGTAGAAGCTTGCCCGGTTGCCGTTGGAGATGAAATGCTTCATCCCGTTCAGGATCCAGCCGCCGTCAGCTTTTTTCGCGCTGGTGCGGAACGGCGTCGGATGGGGCAGAAAATAGTTCGAGGCGTTGTCCGGCTCCGTAATCCCGATGGCAAGCATGCCGCGCGGGTCGGACGCGAACTTTGGCAGGACGCGTGCCTGCTGCTCCGTGCTGAGCGCTTTCTCCATGATCTGGGCGATCTTGAGCGTCTGCGCGAAGATGACGGACACGCCGATGTCCCCCTTCGCCAGCTCCTCGATCACCATGGCGGTGGTCAGGGAGTCGGTTCCCAGGCCGCCCCATTTCTCCGACAGCGTCATCGTGCGGATGCCCACCTCGTGGGCCTTCTCCACGATCTCCCAGGAGAACCCCCCCGCGGGATCCGGGTCGGCGTCGAGCTTGGCCGCGCGCGGCCGCACCTCCTCCTCGACAAACCGCGCGACGGTATCCAGGATGGCGCGCTGTTCCGGGTTCACGACGAAGATGGGGGCGCTGTCGGTCTGAATGATCTCTTTGACCATGTCTTTCTCCGTGTGAACGCAAAGTCGCGAACAAGCTCCTCAAGTGAAAACAATCGGCACTCCGTCGCAGCCGCCTAACATTGCGGTGAACAGCAGGCCGACATGCCCGTCGCTGACGGCAAGGCCCAGGTGGCCGGTCCGTTTCACTGAGAGTCAGGCTCTATTTCCAAACGACGATGAATCACTTGTCGGGCTCCCAAAGGCGCTTGCGAAAGTACTCACGCCATCCATCGGGAAGCGCGGTCAATTCGCTTGCCCGGCGTAACAGTTCTTGGTTCACGGCGTCCGCCGAGTAAAGCCCGACGACATCGGCCACGGTGATGTGCTGGTCGTCCTCAGTGAGGAGATCGACCGAATCGCCGGTAGCGACGTCTCCCTCTCGAAGGACGGCGAGATAGAAGCCAGTGCGGCCGCTGCGCAGGAATCGCTTGACCATATCCGGTCGATTGAAGCGAATGGCGAGCTTAAAGCAAGGCATTCTTGGCTGCGTCACGACGAATTCGGCAGATCCAGCACGAAGACGGTCGCCGACGTGAACCTTGTCCTCCAACAAGCCTTCCGTGGTTAAGTTCTCGCCGAATGCTCCCCATGGAAAATCAGTACCGGGAAGTTCATTACGCCAGAATGCGTAGTGCTCCGATGGGTAGGCATAAATAGCCTTATCGGCACCACCGTGAACAGAGAGATCGGACTGCTGGTCACCCTGAAGGTTCAGCCTCATGACCCGAACGCGGCCCGACACCGGCGCCTTGAAGATTGACGTACGAACGGCTTTCCCCCGCCACTCGACTTCGCGCGGAAGACCGGCGTTGATTGATAGGAGCTTCATCAGCGCAGCCTAACGCTTCGTTAATCCACACGCCGATCTTGGCTAGTTTTATTTGCGCGTCGAAAGCGCTCTAGTTCCTGGGCTCGTAGACTTCGACGCCGCCTAGCTCGGACAGGTCTTCCTTACGGCCTCGCAGCTCTATGACATTGCGGTCAGGGTCGCGCAGGAACAACGAAACGTGGCCGTCGCGGCCGAATGACACCGGGCCCTGCGTGATCGCAATGTCATTCTTGCGCAGCATGATAATCGCATCGGCGATCGAGCCGACGCGGAACGCGACGTGGGTATAGCCAGGATATTTCTCGGGGACGTCCATCAGGATATTCTTGCCGCCGCTGTCATTATTGGCGTTGTAAATCAGGTTGATTTCGACGCCGTGACGGTTCTTGATCACCACGACTGCGTCATTCCCGGCTCGGTGTTCGACGACGAATCCGAACAAACTGTAGAAATTTATGGCGTGGTCGAGGTCTGCGACCCGAATGCCGATATGATCCACGGTCTGGATATCAATCATGTTGGTGGTCTGTTTCCTCTGCTATGCAGTCGGCAGCAGTTCGAATCTGCATTCCCAGGGAAATCCGCGTATGAAGCGCATCATGATAGCAACTGTGGTCTTCGAATAGTACTACTGGGGTTAGTGTAACTGTTCCAGCGATTACCGCTCCCGCCCGGCATCCATCCGATTCCTGCGGAATGGGTTGACCAGCCGATTCCGCACTGTACTTTTCCCCTCGCCTCCCGGGAGAGGGTGCGCCGAAACGTTGAGTAGGGGCCCCGCTTGCGGGGATGCGACCGTGGAACCGGCCATGAGCGCGTCGTGTCCGGCCCTATGCGCGTCTCCGGGGTCAGATCCCCAGAGGGGCCTCTCTTCCGCCCTACGACGCGCCATCCAAGCACAATACGCTTGGAACCTGCTCCGCCCGCCGCGGGCGCAGGGGTGAGGGATCACGCGACCTTCTGCACTGGTGAAAGGAGATATTCGAGGACGCTCCTCGTGCCGAGGTGAATCTCCGCGTTGACCAGCATGCCGGGGACGAGGCGCACTAAATGCTGGTGACTCGCGACTCGTGACTGGTGATTAGTGGGCAGAACGACAGCGGACGGCCTCACCTGTATTCTATTGAGCTGTCCGTACGACGTACGACTAGCTCCGAATGGCCGTTTTGAATGGTGTTTGCAAAACCGACGTTAGCTCAGGCCCGAATTACCAAAACTCGAGCCTGGCCCCTTTGATCCCGCTATTTTCGCGCCAAATACGTCTTCGCCTGTCGCAGCTCGGGCCGTGTGCCGTCCGCCTTATCGGCAATCGCCATGAGTTTCGTGTAGTACGTCCCTGCCTTGGTGTGGTCTCCGGATAGCTCAGCCGCCCGCGCGGCGCCGTACGTGCCTCGGAAGCGGTTGGGCTCCTTCTCCGTCGACGCTTCGAACTCTTTCAATGCCTGTGCTGGTTGCCCTACCTCCAACAGTAATTCGCCCAGCATTTCGCGCGCCGGAAGGAGATGACCTGGCGTGACGATGTGCTTCTCGGTCGCATCCTCCGCATCCGCCGCGGCGCGCAGTAGCGTGAGGCTTTCTTCGTTCTTTCCTTCGGCGCGTGCCACCCACGCCGACGCCGCCGTGATCTGGATCTCGGCTTGGCCGGCCCAATAGCCCTGCTTGGCTGCGATCAGGGCTTCACGCAGCGCCTTGAGCCTTTCGATCTCCCGGCGTGCGCTGGCCGCATTACCGCTTCTGGCACTGCCTATCGCGCGGGCATAGACCAGTACCGCCTCACACTGGGGCCAACTGGCCCACGGAAAGTCAAGCTCACCGGGATGGAGCGTGAGCTTGGCGGCCTCCATCCACTGGCCTCGTTCAATCGCATAGCGCGCCGGGATGGCCGCGAACGCATACGACGGCACAATCCGCCCGGGATTATCCGAGTTCCGAAACGCCCTGACCTGGTCGAGAAGGCGCTTGGCTTCGCCGTCCTGCGCGCCTTGCAGGTAGGCATACATCATGTAATCCATGGCATGCAGTCCTTCCGCTCCGGCCATTCCGGCTTCTATCTTGGCCGCTGCGGCGTGCGAAACCTTGGCCGCGGCGCGGTTCGACTGGATCGAGTCCTGCCAGTAACCGAGCCGGGTGAAGACGTGTGACGGCATGTGCAGCGCGTGAGGCGCAGCGGGGGCAATGTCGGCGAAACGGCGCGCAGCATTGAGCCCTTTCTCTGCAATGGGTGGATAGTCGTAACTGTGAATCAGGTAGTGCGCTGCGCCGGGATGGTTGGGCTGCTCAGTGAAGACCTTTTCGAGGATGGTCGCGGCTTTGAGCTGGTTGGCATAGGTCTTGTCGGTGGGCAGCGCCGTCATGTTGAGCGCGAGCGCATACAACACCGCCGCTTCCCGATCGTCGGAACGGCGCCGGTAAACCTGTTCCATGGCCGTCTCGTAGGCCAGTTGCCGGGTTCGTAAGTCGCGCGTTTCCGAGTCCTTGTACAACGCGTCCATCGCCGCGATGTAGTCGCGTTCGCGCTCGGTATTGCCCCCAATGGACTTGGCCTTTTCCAGCACCGTCCAACCTTCCTTCCAATCTTTCGCGGACATCGGATACCCGCCGAGGGGGTTGCGCAGGATACTCAATGCGATTCCCCAGTTGGCCATTGCGCAATCCGGGTGCTTGCCGGCAAGCGCTGTGAAGGCATGGATGGACTGCGGATACCAGAATGAATGAAAGAGGGCCATTGCGTGGTCGAAATCCTGCTGTGCCGCGGGACCACAGGAAACGGGAAAGGATACTTTGCCGAGCTTTTCCGAGCCTGCAGCTTCGGGCGACTGCGCAATTCCTGACGATGAAAGCAGAACCAGGGATACAACGAGGAGCAGGTTGCGAATATTCATGATCATCTCCCTCGGATTTCTTCGCTTTATCGAAAAGGGACAGGAAAATCAACGGAACCAGCCGAAGTATCTTCGGCGTCGGAGTCCTTGTCAAACGCCCATTCTTATCTTCGAAGCGGCGAGGAAGACTGTAATCAGCCATACCGTTTCCGAGGCAATGCCGTTGCTATTTGGGTCCTCGGTTTCGGTCGACTACGAACATCCGCTCCTGGCCGATAGCTGCCCTATTGAGGACACTGGCCAAGAGCACTGGCCGTATCAGCGCTCCCGCCCCGCTTTGTGCGCAACCTTCTAGACCGTTGCGAGGAAATACCCCAGCACACTGCGCGTGCCGAGGTGGGTCTCGGCGTTGACCTGCATGCCGGGGACGAGGCGCAGCTGCCTGCGCTGGCTCTCGAGGTGATCGCTCCCTAGGCTGATAGACGCACGATGGGCCGCTTCCCGGACGGACTTGATAGCTGCATTGGCCGACTCGGGTTTTTCGTCAGTATCGGGGTCAGATCCAATCGAACCGTGTGCGGACCCGGGTTAGAGTGAGCGCAGGAAGTTGAGAATGTCCTGCTTCTGGCTCTCCCTCAGGCTGTTGAAATTCATGATGATCCGGTTCCCCTCAGACGCGTCACCGTCGCGATTGCTGCCGCTCTGGTGTTGCTGGATCGCCACGAGCAGGTCGCTGGTGCGCCCGTCATGCAGGAAGAATATCCGCTGTCCCAGGCCCCACAGGGGCGCGGTGCGGAAATCCCGCGGGCCCGCCTGTCCCTGGGAGACTCCGTCGGCCAGTCCGGGGCCCATGTCGTGGAGCAGCAGGTCGGAGTAGAGATTGACGATCCGATTGCGCAGGGCCGCAACCGTGGAGTTGCCCGTCCGCAGCATGGGCGTGTGGCACAGCGCGCAGCCGATGGCGGTGAACAGCGTGCCGCCTCGCCCGATGGAGTGCGTACCACCCGGCGTGTCGGGAGACTGCGTCGGCGGCAAGAGGAAGCGCTGGAAGAAGGCGAACTTCTCAATCGCGCTGATCGCCTCGAGCGGCGTAGCAGCGTCGGTATCGGTGGCGTTGTTGGGAACCGTCGCGAACTGGCACGACGGGGCCTCGTCCCGCTCCGTCTGGAACAGCTCGTTGGTGATGCCCATCTCCACGTTGTAGGCCTCGCCGGAGAACAGCAGCAGCGACTTGTTCTGCGCCTTCCAGCCGAATCGGGCTACCGTGCCGTCGTTGCCGTTGTTGTTCGCCTGGCCGGAAACGGTTCGACCGGAGATCGCGAAATTCGGCCGCCCGCGTATCCCGAACTCCCGCTTCTGAGAGGCGCCGCTCGCCTGGTTTGCAAGGATCGCCGTATCGGGGATCTGCTCGATCAGGCCCGCGCCGAATACCGGGGTGGGAATCCGGAAGATCACGTTGCGGTTGGCGAGTTGCCGCTCGAAATTGGGCTGCGCGAGCACGCAGCCCGGCGCATCCGACCGCCCGGCGATGGTGAACAGGGCGTGGACGCCGCCGTCCGGCGTCCCGTCCAGGTTCCTCACGAATCTGGCCTCGCGCACCGGCCCGTTCGCCGAGATGAACGGCGGGACGTTGTTGATCGCCCCGAGCTGGCTGGCGAAGGCTACCTGAGGATTCACAGCCGGGCTGGTTCCACCGACCGCGGGCTGGGCGTGACAGCCGCCGCAGCTATCGAGGTTCATCGTCGGCCCAAGGCCCTCGGCGACAGCGTCCTGCTCTTCGAATTCCTCCTTGCCCGCGTTGAAGAAGGCGAGCTGAGCGGGGGTCAGCCCGGGGATGGGACCGCCGGCGCCTGGGTCTCCGCCGCGCACGCCCGGATCATGCGCCCGCAACGTCGACTGGAACGTCTGCGACGATACGATCTGGGTCTGGAACAGGAAAAAGCCGATTAGCCCAGCGACCGGGACCGCATAGAGCAATTTTCCGCTCATGGCTATTCCTCCAGAATTGGACTGCGCCAGGAACCATTCCCGTTGCGCGGCGCACCGGAACCGCTCCAGCCCGACTTGGGCCGGCGAGCGCAATCGACAGCCACGCACGGCGCGTGCCAGTCGGCATCTTTCGATCACTATCAATCAGATGGACGAACGAGCGCGCCGAGAACGTGGCTGGAACGTCGTCGCGTAACGACGGCACGGCGGCGGAGAAATAGAATTTGCTTGAAGAGCGACGAATTGCAGCGTCGCCACTGCACGACAGCCCGGCTTGAGCGCGAGCGCGTTTGCGTCGCGACAACGCGGACTCCGTCACGAAACAGGAACACGACGCTTGTCAGAAATCTCCTTAGTGTTATCGCGGTGATCGTTAAAAACGTTGAATTGCCTGGCCCCGACCGACCGGGAAGCACGGGCTGGCACGAGCGGCGCGCAAATTGTCGCTGCTGCGCGACATTGAAGAGCAACGACAGGAACGGATAGCAAAAAGGGGACGCACACCTTTTTTACCCTGCGCGTCAGTGCAGCTTTTCCAGTTGCAACCGCTCCCGCCCGACATCGTGGTGCCATGACCTTCTATCGGTTGCGAATCCACATCGCAACCACGCGTGGCGGGAGTTCTCCTTTCTATTCACCCCAGTTCAGTAGGCATCTGCGTTCAGTCCCATCAACATGGGATACCGGGCGACCTGAAACGAAAAAGCGTGAGCGCGGCGCCCGCACTCGACAGCGGTCGGCGGGACCTCACCTAACAGATTGTTCCGAAGGGCTTTTCAGGTGTAAGCCATGAGTAAGCGATCGGTAAGCGATGTGCATGCGCCCCGGTCGCAGCATGTCTCCACAGCCGCGGATAACCCGCTGCAGCGAACAGCGTAGGAGGGACACATGGACTTCGGGATTCGCCGTGTCGCAGCGATCATTATGGCGGCGGCCGTGCTGATGCAGATCGCAGCCTGCGGTACCGCGCCCAGAAAACAACCCAAACAACTCTCTGATTGGAACAACCCGGAGGATTGCACGACGGACTACGCAGCCGCCGTGTCCAGATTGGCTCCTGACAAGGGTGCTGCCCCCGCGCTCCTCGTGGATTCCATCGGCTCGGTGTGGAACTGCACGACGATTCCGGAGGGGCGCTATGACGCCGAGGTCGTCGTGCGCTGGTCGAATGGTTGGCAGGAAACCGCGCTCGACGTGAAGGACATGGACATCGCTTCGGGCCAGAGACTGGTCGCCAAGGCCTACGAACACGCCAGGGGCGCGATTCCAGCCTCGTTCTCCGATGTCAGGGCGCAGCCGGATCCGGCCCACGCCGCAGTCGAGAATGTGACGCTGGGCTCAGCTCTTGAATCGAAGATTGCTCAAGCGGCCGCGAACGAAAGTGTGACCCCAGCCTCAGCTCCTGAACCACAGGTTGTTGAAACGCCCTCGAGCCCGGCAAGCACCGGCACGACCCCAGCTGCTGCCTCTCCAGGTCAGGCCACGTCGTTTGCGACCAAAGCGGAACGCGTGTTGACCCATCCCGCTTCGATTACGGCATTGACTGCGGTAGCTATCGTGACGGCTCCAATTTGGCTTCCGATGGCAGCGGCCCAAGTGGCGGGCGAAGTAGTTTTTGCGGTTCCCTTCTATGCGGTGAAGGCGATCATCCCCGAGCCGATCGACGGGAAACAGAATTGGCAGCAGCCTGCAAGGTCGAGGCGCCTGCCGTCAGCCGATTGCTGCTTCGCGTGGATCGAGGATGGGCTCACGGGCGAGGTCATCGCCGGTAAACACCCGTTCCGAAATTAAGCCAGCGAAAAAGCCACAACCACAATTTGAGCACCCGGTAAAGACCAAGGAGAAGGACGATGGATCCAACAATGGTTTCGCGAAAGCTTCTGGCGTCTAGCGTGTCAGCGTCCGTCGTGACGTTAGATAGGCACGCAACCACGAACGGGATTCTGTATCGCCAGATCCGATCTTGCTTCTCGTTCTCCCTGGCATGGTTGTCCCGCCTCATGCTAGTCGGAAGCCTGGCCTTGCTTACTGCCTGCGGGGGCGGCGGTGATGAAGGACCGAATCATGGGTTCGGCTGGCTCAAAATCGAGCAACCCACGGCAGCGCCTACGTACACGACAGAATCAGACGTGATACGCCTTTCCGGGTCGGCCTTCGCGGCCCCTAATGGCGTGGCAGTCGTAACCTGGGCGGGCGGTCAGGCGCAATCTTGGTATGACTACTGCGTCAACTTCTTCGGCGAGCGCGTACCTTGCGGGTACCTTCATTGGAGCGTTGATATTCCCCTTGTCGTCGGGGTTAATGTCATAACGATGAAAGCGGAATATGGGTCTGATGTCGGATATGACACGATCACAATTACTCGGTTGCCAGATACGACGCCGCCAACAGTCACTTCGACCACGCCGGGTAGCGGCGCCACAAACGTTTCCGTAAACGCTTCAGTCCGAGTCGACTTCAATGAAGCGATGGACGCGGCAACTCTCACGTCGGCGACGTTTTCGCTGGCGGACAACGGCGGAAATGTCGTGAGCGGAACTGTGACAGGTTTGGTCTCGAGCGCGACTTTCGCCCCAGCCGTATCCTTGCCCGGCCTGACGACCTACACCGCTACAGTCAGTGTCGGCGCTAGAGATGCAGCGGGCAACGCCATAGCAGGTCCGTACACGTGGTCATTCACAACCGGGCCCTAACACGACGCGGCCGGTGCTTTGGGAGACCTGACCCCATGCAGCCTTTTTGGCACAGAACCACCGTGGGCACCCCGTCTCGCGTCGATCAACGCCCGCTTACGACCCGAAGCGGACATTCAATAAATCGAGCCTGGCTCCTTTGATCGGCGACGTTAGCAACGCAGCGGAAAGCGCGCGCAGGGCCGGGTTTTGCCCTCCCAATTGCACGGCTGACAGCCAGCGCACCACCGCCCACAGCACCCATGCCGCCCGCAGGCGGCGTTGGATCACTGGCTCTGGCGTTTCACCCCATTTGTTGATCTATCTCAAGGCAGCGCCTACGGTCCGGTAGGACGATAACCAACAGAGTCAAGAGGAGAACTGGACCATGAACCCAACATTGTTCGAGATCGGCGTGGCCATATTCATGGTGGCCGTGAGCGTTGCCCTCATCGTGTGGTTTTCAAGACACGTGGCGGCCGCCTCGCAAAGGCGGATGATGCATATGCTGACGCGTGCTGGCGTGGACCCCGAAGTTGCCAGGCATGGTGACACCGAGGCCATCATACAAGACGTGCGGAGCCGGTGCGGCAGGTGCCGGTCCGAGGACTTGTGCGACAGGTGGCTCGCCGGAAAAGTCGAAGGCGACAATAGCTTCTGCCCCAACGCGCAGATATTTCGCATATTGAAAAGGACCACCGCGCGCACCGCACCCTGATCATCCGTAGGCGGCGCGCGGGATCGCCGCCGGTCCAAGCGGCTGTGACAAATGCCGCACAAGCAATTGGAAAACGGGAGGGTTGTCCTATCGAAAACGTGGGGATTGGCTCATTGACGGGTCCACGGCATAGCTTGATCCTAGCGCTCCGGGGGACCAGTTGGAGCCGCGGTGTGGCACTCATGTGGCCGAAGTGCAGCTCATTGGCAAGCCACTCAAGCCGCCGCATGGGGCCGGCGCACCGAATGGGGCGCGGAGCGATGAATGGGCCGGGGTGAATTCTGTCCGTTTCACCGGCACTTCACCGCTCCCGCCTCGCCACATGAACGCGGTCGAAGTGACGTTCTGTAGGCAACTCCCCCACTCTACCGCTTCCGCCCCGCTTCATGGGCGACCTTCTGGACTGGCGAGAGGAGGTACTCGAGCACGCTCCGCGTGCCGAGGCGGATCTCGGCGTTGACCTGCATGCCGGGGACGAGGCGTAGCTGCCTGCCCTGGCTCTCTAGGTGGCCGCTGTCCAAATTCAGTAAATGGGGTCAGAATTCAGTAAGTGGGATCAGTGTAGGATTTCCATCATGCGCGGAGCACGCGCCACGGAAAAGTTACACTGACCCCATTTATCCTTGCAGCGTCGCCACACGTCTTGACGACGCCCGGGGGACCTTGCGAATGAGCCGCGCCTAAGCGGCTTTCGCGCGAGATCAATAGCCGCTGGTGCGGCCGCCACCGCCGCCCGGCCGGAGCTGGCCGCGGATCTCGCCGCCTTTGTACTGCGCGCTGTGGAAGTTCACATAAAGCCCCTCCGCTTTATAGCTTTGATACTGCGCGTCGGTGAGCTTCGCGCTCGGCGGCACCACCCATTCGTTGTCGGCGGTTTTCTGCAGCGGAATGATAACCGGTCCGACCACACCCGCTGGACCTACGTGTATATGCGCCGCAAGGATCTGCGCGGCGTTCTGCAACTTGAAGCTGCCGCTCACCGACCTGTCCTCGCCGACGGTGACGCTGCCGCTGCCCGAAGCGCTAGTGTTTACGGGCGGGACTTCCTCGGCTCCAGTCATCCTTACCTGCACGGCGTCACCTCCGCCCATTGCGGCACAGCCGGCCAATAGCACCACGGCACTAAACAGCGACAAACTGTGTATCCACTTCATGGCAACCTCCTTTATGGAATCGTTACGAACGGGGAACTTTTAAGCCCGATGAAACCTGCCTTGATGCCCTCCCATGACCTCCCATTTGGGGTGGCGCCAACACCGGCTCGCGGACGCTTTTTGCAGCGACCTATCTATAACAGCCAGCGGCGCTGTTCTATTCCTTCGCCCTACAGATTAAGCGATAAGATAATCAATCCGCCCGTCGTCGGAGGGAATGCAAGGAAAAGGGGGCAGAGCCGAAATAACTTTCTTCTTCTCTCCTTACCGCTCCCGCCCGGCCTCGATCCAGTTCTCGCGGAATCGACTGACAACCCGGTTCCGCGCTGTACATTTCCCCTCGCCTCTCGGGAGAGGGTGCGCCGAAACGTGGAGCAGGGGCCCCGGTTTCCGGGGATGCGACCAAGGAGGGCGCGTCGGAGCGTTGAGCAGGGGCCCCGCTTGCGGGGATGCGACCGCGAAGACGCGCAATGCAGCCGACAGTACCGATCTGGGCTCTTGCCGCAATCCGTT
>JBGQGU010000029.1:0-12937 GCA_041497655.1 Gammaproteobacteria bacterium | reverse complement strand
GGCGGCCGGGACGACTGGATCTGGATCCACATCCCGGTCGGCTATCTCTACTGCATCGGCAACCCGCGCACCGACTGGTGCTACAAGACCGAGCCGGAGGCCGGGCTGAACGGCCGCTCGATCGGTTACCCCCGCGGGCGCGTGCTCGGCGGTTCCTCCTCGATCAATGCCATGCTCTACCTGCGCGGGCAGGCGCGCGACTACGACGAGTGGGCGGGACTCACCGGCGACTCCGGCTGGGCATGGCGCAACGTGCTGCCGGTATTCATGAAGAGCGAGGACAGCTGGCGCGGCGCGGACGAAAAACACGGTGCGGGCGGCGAGTGGCGCGTCGAGTCCCCGCGCGTGAGGTGGGAGATAATCGAAGCCTTCCGCGACGCCGCGGTCGAGGCGGGCATCGCCTGGACCGAGGATTTCAACCGCGGCGACAACAGCGGCGTGTCGCGTTTCGAAGTGAACCAGAAGAACGGCGTGCGCTGGAGCGCGTCGAAAGGCTTCCTGCGGCCCGCGCTCAGGCGGCCCAACCTCACGGTCCTCACCGGCGCGCTGGTGAAGAAGGTGAGGCTCGAAGGCCGGCGCGCGCTGGGCGTGGAGTTTTTCCAGGGTAACGAGGAGGTGTATGCCGAAGCGCGGCGCGAGACCGTCCTCGCCGCGGGCGCCATCGGCAGCCCGCAGATCCTCCAGCTCTCCGGCATCGGCCCGGGCACGCTGCTGCAGGGCCGCGGCATCCCGGTCGCGCGCGAGCTGCCCGTCGGCGAGAACCTCCAGGACCACCTGCAGCTGCGGATGGCGTTCAAGGTGAAGAACGTGTTGACGTTGAATTCCATGCTCCATTCGTGGTGGGCGAAGGCGAAGATCGGGCTCGAGTACGCGCTGTTCCGCACCGGACCCATGACCATGCCGCCGTCGCAACTGGGGGCGTTCGTGAAGTCCGACCCGTCGCTGGCGACGCCGGACCTCGAATACCACGTGCAGCCGATCTCGCTCGACAAATTCGGCGACCCGCCCCACCGCTTCCCCGCGTTCACCGTCAGCCCCTGCAACCTGCGGCCGACCTCGCGCGGCCACGTGCGCATCACCTCGCCCGACCCGCGCGCCTACCCGGCGATCGCGCCGAACTATCTCTCCACGGCGGAGGACCGGAGGGTTGCCGCAGCGGCGTTGAGGCTCACGCGCCGCATCGTCACCGGCACGCAGGCGATGAGGAAATACGAGCCCGAGGAATTCACGCCGGGCCCGCAATATCAGACGGAGGAGGCACTTGTCGAAGGCGCGCGCAAGGTCGGCACCACCATCTTCCATCCCGTCGGCACCTGCAGGATGGGGCGCGCGGACGACCCGCTCGCGGTGGTGGATTCGAAGCTGCGGGTGCGCGGCATCGAGCGCCTGCGCGTGATCGACGCCTCGATCATGCCGACCATCACGTCCGGTAACACCAACTCGCCGACCGTCATGATCGCGGAGCGCGGTAGCCAGCTGGTGATCAGTGACAAGTGACAAGAGAGTCATCCACCACCCCGGCGCTGTCGCGCCACCCCTCCTCCGACAGGAGGGGAGCGCACGACTGACTGCGTTCCGGCCCGGACCTGTTCCGGGCAACTCCCCCTGCCCGAGGAGGGGTGCGCCCGCAGGGCGCGGGGTGGTGGGAGTCGAATCACGAATCACGACTCACGAATCACGGATGTTTGAGTCGAATCACGAATCACGATTCACGACTCACGGGGTTCCCGAGGGACGATGGATGAGGGATGATCGGATCCAGCAGAACCGACCGGATTAGTGACAAATAGTTGGAACGGCACTAGTATCGCGTTGGCCGCAGCCCTCTATCTGCAGGTGGCGCGGCCTCTTGGCACCGTAGTCGGTTGGGGGGAAAACCAGTTGCGAATCGTGCTCCCGAAAATCTGGGCGTTCGCGCTTATCGCCTGTCCGCTGGTCGCTGCTGCAGCGGACCCGGTTGCGACCGTGACGCTGCTCGAGGGCCCGGCCGGGCTCGTGCGCGGCGTGGCGCGCTACGCGCTGGCGGAGGGCGTGAGAATGCAGTCCGGCGATATCATCGAGGTCGGCGACAAGGGGCTCGCGCAGATCGAGTTTCCCGACGGCGCCGCGCTCGCGCTGGGCGCGGGGACGCGCATGCTCGCCGTTTCCATGCCGCGCGGCAAATCCGCGGCCGGCGATTACTACGTGATGCAGGGCGCGCTGAAGATCGCGGGCGTGAACAAGAGCGCGCGCCTCCGCTTCTCGACCCCGATATTCACGTTGCAGCCCGCGGAAGGCGTGTCGGTGATGATCGTGCGCGGCGAGGAGGGCTCGGTGTTCGTCGAAAGCGGCGGTGCGCGCCTCGACGCGGCGCCCGCGACCCTGAGCCTCAAGGGCGGTGACTTCTTCACGCGCAAGGCCGGACAGAAGGGCGCCGTGGCGCCGCGCCCGTCCCAGGCATTCATCGCCGCGATGCCGAAGGCCTTCCTCGATCCGCTGCCCTCGCGCATGGCGCGCTACAAGGAACGCCAGGTGCAGCCGAAGCGGGTCGACGACGTGAGCTACGCGGAAGTCGAGGCGTGGCTGAAGGCGCCGCCCGGAATCCGCCGCCCGCTGGTGCCGCGGTTCCAGCCCCGCGCGTCCGATCCGGCGTTCCGCTCGGGCCTCGCCGCGAACCTCAAGTTCCACCCGGAATGGGACCGGATCCTGTTCCCCGAGAAGTACGAGCCCAAGGAGCCGGAGGCGAATGCAGCGGGTGCCGCGCGCAGCGACCCCGCGCCGGCCACGCCCGCCGGCAAGAAGTAACTGCAACTCTTTGCGAGGAGCGTCGTCATGAAGCTGATCGTCAAATTCAACCTGGTGTTCATCGTGGTGTTCCTGCTCGGTCTCTTCGCGGCGGGCACTGTCTCGGACCAGCTCCTGCAGAAGAACGCGCGCGAGGAGATCGTGCTGAACGCGCGCCTGGTGATGGAGTCGGCGCTCGCGGCGCGCGCCTACACCTCGACCCAGGTGGGGCCGCTCCTCCAGACGCAGATGAAGTACAACTTCCTGCCGCAGTCGGTGCCCGCGTACTCGGCCAACGAGATATTCGACGTCGTGCGCAAGAAGTTTCCCGAGTACGCCTACAAGGAGGCGGTGCTCAATCCCACCAACCCGCGCAACCGCGCCAACGACTGGGAGGCCGATATCGTCAACCAGTTCCGCAACGCGTCGGACCGGCCGGAAATGGTCGGCGAGCGCGACACGCCCAGCGGGAAGTCGTTCTACATCGCGCGCCCGATGCAGATCAAGGCGGATGCCTGCCTCTACTGCCACTCGACCGTGGACGCCGCGCCCAAGACGCTGGTTGACAAGTACGGCCCGGCCAACGGCTTCGGCTGGAAACTGAACGAGATCATCGGCGCGCAGATCGTGTCGGTGCCGACCGAGGTGCCGATTGCGCGCGCCAACCGGGCATTCAAAACCTTCATGGTGTCGCTCACCGTGGTGTTTGCGCTCATCTTCATCGCGCTGAACCTGATGCTCTGGTACATGGTGATCCGGCCCGTGACGCGGCTCTCAAAGCTCGCCGACCAGGTGAGCCAGGGCGAGAATATGGAGGCGCCCGATTTCGAGGTGACGAGCCGCGACGAAATCGGCGTGCTCACGCAGTCGTTCAACCGCATGAAGAAGAGCCTGGTGCAGGCGATGAAGATGCTCGAGACGTAACGCGCGCCTCGAGACCCGCGACCGGACATGGCGACGCCCCCATCGATGAATGGCCCCACGCAGCTCGGCAAGTACGCGATTTCGGAGGTACTGGGCAAGGGGGCGATGGGGGTCGTCTACAAGGGCTTCGACCCGCACATTCGGCGCACCGTCGCGCTCAAGACCATCCGCAAGGAACTGATCGACGACGGCGAGGCCGCCACGCTGCTCGCGCGCTTCAGGAACGAGGCGCAGGCGGCCGGGCGGCTCTCCCACCCCGGCATCGTCGCCGTATACGAGTGGGGCGAGGCGGGCGAGCTCGCCTTTCTCGCGATGGAGTACGTGCAGGGCAACAGCCTGCGCGAGTACTTCAATCGCGGCGCGCACTTCGACGGCCCCGACGTGGTCAGCGCCATGGCGCAGCTCCTCGATGCGTTGCACTACGCGCACGAGCAGGGGGTATGGCACCGCGACATCAAGCCGGCCAACATCATCATCATGAACAACGGCAAGCTGAAGATCGCGGACTTCGGCATCGCCCGCATCGACACCTCGAACCTCACCCAGACCGGCGCCGTCATGGGCACGCCCGGCTACATGGCGCCCGAGCAGTACACCGGGCTCCCCGTCGACTGGCGCGCCGACGTCTTCTCGGCCGGCGTGGTGATGTACCAGCTGCTGACGGGAACGCACCCCTTCATCGGCAATCCTGAAATGATCGCCTACAAGATCTGTCACGAGCAGCCGGCGCTGCCGTCCGAGGCCGGCAGCGGGCGCTGCACCGCCCAGTTCGACGCGGTGACGATGAAGGCGCTCGCCAAGAGGCCCGAGGAGCGCTATCAGAACGCGAATGCGTTCCGGGAAGCCATGCTCGGGGCCTACGCGGCGCCGTTGAGCCCCGCCGTGTCCGAACAGACGATCATCAACGAGCTGATCCGGCCCTCGGGGCACCGCGAGCGGTCGCAGCCGCCCCACTCGTCGAACCCGACGCCGCTGTCTAACCCGTCGCCGTCGCAGCCTCCTGGGTGGTTCCCGGACCCGGCACAGCCCGCCGTGAAGACGATCCCGCCGCCCGGATGGGATCCTGCGGTGCTGAAGCAGATCGAACAGCAGCTGATGCGAATCGTCGGCCCGGTCGCCAAGGTGATGGTCAGGCGCGGGGCGACCCGAACCACCGATATCGACATCCTGTACCGCCTGCTCGCGGAGAACCTGACGAATCCCGCGGAGCACTCGGCGTTTCTTGCCGGTCGGCAGCGGCTCCAGGGAGTCCCGCTGAGCGAGCCCGGCGCAGCCACGGTGCTGGCCCCGACGGCGCAAGCGCCGGCGACCGGGTTGACCGTTCAGCTCACGTCCGACGCGATCGAGGAGGCGACCCGGCGGCTGGCCACCTACATCGGCCCGATCGCGAAGGTTGTCGCAAAAAGGGCGGCGACGCAGGCGACCAGCCGCCGCCACTTCCATCTGCTGCTCGCCGAAAAACTCACCGACCCCAAAGAGCGCGCCCGGTTCCTGCATGAAGTCGGCGCCGAGTGAGCGCGCCTCGATGAGGCGTGCCTGAGCGCTTCCAGGGAGCAAGGTCATGAAACTTTTCCACTGGATCGTCGTGCTCGCGATCGCGACAGCGGGCGCCGCCGGGGTCGCGCATGCGCAGGCCTGGCCGGTCAAGCCGGTGCGCATCATGGTGGGCTACGCGCCCGGCGGCGGCGTGGACACCACGGCGCGCATTGTCGCGGCTGCGCTCACCGAGCACTGGGGCGCGCAGGTCATCGTCGAGAATCGGCCGGGCGCGGCGGGCAACATCGCCACCGAGATCACGGCCAAGGCCGCGCCCGACGGCTACACCCTGGTGCTGTGCAATATCGGCTCGCACTCGATTACGCCGGCGCGCTTCAGGGCGCGGCTCACGTACGACCCGATCGGTGATTTCGCGTTTCCGGCCATGATCGGCGGCGTGCCGAACGTCTTCATGGTGCATCCCTCGATGCCTGTGAAAAACCTGCGTGAGTACATCGCCTACGCGAAAGCGCACCCCGGCATGGTCAACTTCGGCTCCTCTGGCGTCGGCGCCTCGCCGCACCTCTCGATCGAGCTGCTCAAGACCATGACCCATATCGACATCGTGCACGTACCGTACAAGGGCGCGGCCGCGGCACTCTCCGACGTGATAAGCGGGCACATGGAATCCTCCGTCGGCAACCTGGCCGGCGGCCCGCTGGCGGCGGTCAAGTCGGGCAGGGTGCGCGCCCTGGGGGTGACTTCGGCGCAGCGCAACGCGCAGGTGCCGGACGTGCCGACTTTCGCCGAGCAGGGCGTTAAGGACTACGACGTCACGGGGTGGTACGGGCTGTGCACCCAGTCCAAGGTACCGCAGCCGATCATCGCCAAGATCAATACCGACGTGAACAATCTGCTCGCAGGGCCGGTGTTGAAGAAACGCCTCGAGGACCAGGGCATCACCATCAGCGCCACGACGCCCGAGGCTTTCGCCGCGCACGTCAAGGCGGAAACGGAGAAGTGGACGAAGGTGATCAAGGAAGCAGGGTTGCCGGGGGAATAGGAGTTGGAAGGCGGAAGGCAGGAGGCAAAAGGCAAAAGTCAAAAGGCAGGGGAGGATCATGCAGGCAAGCGTGGTAAGTAATCTCGTTCAGATGGACTCGCTCGAAGTCTGCGTGCTCGTGGACAACGTGACCGACAGCCTGTCCACGGTGCCGAAGGACGTGACGAACGAGGTTTCCGTCCTCATGAAAAACGGCAGCCTCAAGCAGGCCGCCGGAGAGTACCGCTGCTGCGCGCACCACGGCCTGTCTCTCATCATCACCGCTCGTGCGGGCGGCGACCGGCAGACGCTGATCTTTGACGCGGGCCCGGAAGCCTACACGGTGACGCGCAACGGCACTCTGCTGAAGATCCCGTTTGGCGAGGCGCGTGCGGTCGTGCTCTCACACGGTCACTGGGACCACGCCGGCGGCCTGGTCGAGGCGGTGCGCCAGGTGGCGAAGGCTAACGGCGGCAAGCGCGTCGAGTGCCACGTCAACCCGGGGATGTTCGTGCCGCGCGGGACGCTGCGCCACGGGGGCGAGCCCCTGCCGCAGAAGCCGATTCCCGGCGCGAAGGAGCTCAGCGAGGCGGGCGCGATCGTCGTCAACGAGCCGCAGGCGCGGCTGCTGCTCGAGAGCTGTTTCTATCTCAGCGGCGAGATCCCCCGCGTCACGCCGTACGAGCGCGGGCTGCCGGGGCACATGAAGCGCTCGGCCGACGGGAAAGGTTGGGAACCGGACCCATTGATCCTGGACGAGCGCTACATCGCGGCGCACGTGAAAGGGAAGGGCATCGTGGTGTTCACCGCCTGCTCGCACTCTGGCGTCATCAACGTGCTGAAGGACGCGCGCAACGTCTTCGGCGACGTGCCGCTGCACGCGGTGATGGGCGGCTTCCATCTTTCGGGCCAGCAGATCGAGGAGATCATCCCGGACACGGTCCGCGACATGGCGGCGTTCGGCCTGAAGCGCATCGTTCCCGCCCATTGCACCGGTTGGCGTGCCGTCACGGCCCTGGTGAACAGGTTCGGCGAGCAACTGATCGTGCCGTCCGCGGTCGGCCGGCAGTTCACTTTTTGAGGGGTGAGGTCGGAGGGATGAGGGATGAGGGGGAAGTTCGAAGGATGAAGGCGGAAGGATGACCCTAGTAATTCCCCTCCTGCCGGAGGAGGGGTGGCGCGTAGCGCCGGGGTGGTGGGAGCCGATTCACGAATCACGCAGTTCAGGCAAGGGGCGCGGATGAAATCGGAAAAAAACACCGTCACCACTTACCCGGAGAATGCGCCGGACCTCGGCTACCGGCCCGTCCCGGATATCTTCAAGCTGCCGCGGGGCATGAACTTCGGTCAGTGCTCGAGCGTGGCGGTCAACTCGAAGGGAAATATCCTCGTCTTCAACCGTGGCGCTCACGCCCTGATGGAGTTCGACGGCAGGGGCAATTACCTGCGCTCGCTGGCGCAGGGCATCTTTACCCATCCGCACGGCCTGCGTGTGGACGCCGAGGACAACATCTGGGCCACCGACGGGACCTCGCACATCGTGGTGAAGATGGATCCGCGGGGGCGTGTCCTCATGGTGCTGGGCGTGAAAGGCTCGGCGCGCGAATGGCACCCCGCCGGCCAGCTGCGGTGCTTCGACGAGCCCAACGATGTCGCCTTCGGCCCGGCCGGGGAGATCTACGTCACCCAGGGGCATGGCAAAGGCGAGTCGCGCGTGCTCAAGTTCGACGCGGACGGCAACTTCATCAAGACCTGGGGCGGGGAGGGCGCCGGGCCGGGCCAGTTCAACGTCCCCCACGCGATCGTCGCCGACGCGAAGGGGCTGCTCTACATCGCCGACCGCTCGAACCAGCGCATCCAGATGTTTGACGCCGACGGGACCTACCTCCGGGAATCGAAACATCCCGGCACCCCTTGCGGGCTGTGCGTGTGCCGGGACCAGAAGCACATCATGCTCGCGCACGGGCACGCGGGGAAAATCATGAAGCTCGATTTGAACGGCAACGTCCTCGGCGCGACCGGCGGGCAAGGGAAAGCGCTGGGTCAATACGGCGAAGCGCACTTCCTGACGCTCGACCGGAAGGAAGATATCTACGTCGCCGACACGTTGAACTGGCGGGTGCAGAAGCTGGTCAGGAAAAAGTGACGAGTGACGAGGCAAGTTGGCAGTTGGCAGCCCTAACCAAGTTGGCAGTTAACAGTTGGCAGTTGGCAGCGATTCCAACCTTCCTGCTGCAAACTGCAAACTGCCCACTGCAAATTCCCTGCTGCAAACTGCAAACTGCAAACTGCAGACTGCTTCATCCCTCATCCCTCGAGGGCGGCCCGTCACCTTCCGTCGTGTGACGCAATGGCAACGACGGCGGGGCGGCTCGAGCGGTTGCTCCAGGCGTGGTTGGTGCCGCGCTGGACCACGATCTCCCCGGCCTTCAGGCGCACTTCCTGTGTGTCCAGCACCAGCACGATCTCGCCTTCCAGCACGATGCAGAAATCGAGGGTGCGCGTCTTCTGCATGTAGGGGTGAGGAGCCAGCGGGGAGTAAGTGGAGGCGCCAGGCGACCCCATGGCGCGGAAAAACGCCTGGACCTGGGCGGCGCTTACCTTGCCTTTCCAGCCGTCATCGGGTGGAAAGGTGACGACCCTGCACACGGTGCCTTTCGCAGGTGGCTCGAGGGTGTGGGGCAAGTGCAGCGTTTCGAACACGATCCTGGCGGGGGTGCTGTCGGTGACCCACAGGCGCGCGCAAGCGTAGCCCGGCCGCGCCGGGTCGGTGCGCACGTCGGGCGCCGGGCCGTCGCCGACCAGTGAGGACTTGCCCGGCGCGCGGTCTATGGTGACGATCCTCCGCACCGGCTTCACGCCGGCCGGCAGACTGGGAGCCGCGCGCATCGGCGCATCGCGTCCCTGCGCCACGCCCGCCGGCCCGTCCACGAAACGCGCCGCTATCATGTCGAAAGCCATCATGGCGCCCTTCGGCATGCTCCACTGGTGCCATGCCCCGACCTGGATGACGACATCTCCGGGCTTCATCACCAGCTTGCAATCGTCGAGGATCAGCTCCCGCTCGCCCGCCAGCACGATGCCGTAGTCCACGGTCTCGGTCTTGTGCATCGCGGATGAGTAGGCGTTGTTGCCGCCCCGGTCCCACGTCCCGCGGCTTCCAGGCCGCAGCTTCGGCGGATGGACCGGCACCACGTTCTTGTCCTTTGCCGGGTCGTAGCCCGCCGGCCGTGCGCGCGCCTGCACGACGCGGAAGTGCCCGCCCTCGGGAGGGCCCGAAAAGGCGTATTCCAGCTTCCCGTCGTCGTAGTCCCCGGAGAGCGGAGCGGGGGATTCCACCCAGACCCAGAGATCGGTGTGGCCGCGGCCGGAGCCCATCGACGCTTCGTGCGCGTTGGGCGCCGGGCCGTCCCAGACCACCTTCGAGTGGCCGCGCGCGTCGTTGCCGGTCACCACGCGCCGGATCGGTGTCAGGCCTCCTGCCATATACTCTTGCTCTCCTCTCGGTAGTGAAGTGTATCAGTGACGAAGTGATGCGGTAACAAGGTCAGGGGTGTCGAGTGTCGAGTGTCGAGTGTCGAGTGTCGGGTGTCGAGTGACGAGGTAAGGCGTTTTTTCCTCATCCCTCATCCCTCATCCTTCACCGATAGGTAAGGTGGCTACGCGCGTGTGGGAAGGGTAAGCTTCTCGGAAATCTGAGAATCCAAACGTCCGCCGAAAAGGAGAACCAGACAATGGCCTATCGTGGAGTTCTACAGCTTGTGCCGTTCCAACTATCTGCGGGTAATCCAGTCAGTTCTACATCCCCTGATTACCGCCGGCAGGCAAGCTGCCCAAGTTTGGAGAAACAAGTTGGAACGGCACTTGCGCTCATCATTACGCTTGGCCTCGCGGCGTTGTGCGCCGGCTGCGCCAGCGAGCCGGGGGTAGCGGCACCCGACTACGCTACGCTCGTTGCCGCGCCGGACCGCAGCGAGGCCGATCGGCTGACAGACCAGCGCCGCAAGCCCGACCAGCTGATCGCATTCACCGGCGCCCGGCCCGGGATGAAGGTGCTCGACATGGGCGCTGGCGGCGGCTACAGCACCGAGCTGCTCGCGCGCGCGGTCGCGCCGGGCGGCACCGTTTACGGGCAGAATCCGCCCGACCTGTTCCCACGCGTCAAGGAGACATACGAAAAGCGCGCGCAGGGCGCGGCGATGAGGAACTCGGTGCGCGTCGAGCGGCCGTACGATGATCCGCTCCCGCCGGGCGTGGGCGGTCTCGATCTGATCACGATCTTTTTCTTCTATCACGACTCGGTCCATCTCGGCGTGGACCGGCCACGGATGAACCGCCGGCTGTTCGAGGCGCTGAAGCCAGGCGGCGTGCTGGTTCTCGCCGACCATTCCGCGCGCGCCGGCGACGGCATCACCGTCACCAAGACGCTGCACCGCATCGAGGAAAGCGCGGTGCGCCGCGAGTTGGAGGCGGCCGGCTTCCGGCTGGTGGCGGAAGCCGGGTTCCTGCGCAATCCCGGCGATCCGCGCGATGCGTCGGTGTTCAAGCCGAAGGTCCCGAACGACGAGTTCGTGCTGAAATTCAGGAAGCCGGAGTGAGGGTAGAAAACAGCGCTGGCCCGTTTTCTACCCGAGGGATGAGGGATGAAGGATGAAGGATGAAGGGTCTGAACCCCAGTGACGAGGAGCGCGTCGAGGGGCGGAAGGGGGCCCCGAGGGTTTCGGGGATCTGACCCCCGGCGGCGCGCAGGGCGGCCGACACCGTTGAATTGCGTTCTTGGGATGTCCTATCAGAGGCCGCCGTCGCAGTAACGAGGTGACGAGAACCGGGCCGACTCACGAGCCGCGAGTCGCGAGACCAAGGCGCTCGCGGCGGATTGAGCGCGCCGGCCGGGAAGTATATACTTGGCGTATCTATCTCGTGGAGAGTCCGATGAAGACGGCCAAGGTATTCAGGCACGGCAACAGCCAGGCGGTGCGACTGCCGAAGGAGTTCCGGTTCGACGGCGACGAGGTGCTGGTAAAGCGCTCGTCCGGGGGCGTGCTGCTGCTGCCCAAGAAGATCACTTATGAGCAGATCATGGCCGTGGTCGGCCAGTTCAAGGGCAACATAGTCCGGCGCCAGCCCCGGATGCAGAAAAGGCGCTGGCGATGATCTGGATGCTGGATACCGACATCCTGGTCTACTTCATCAACCGCAAGCCGGGCTTCGAGCGGATCGCGCGGCGCATGTCCGGTCGCTCGCCCGGAGAGGTGCGGTTATCGGCCATCACTCTGGCCGAATTGAGGTTCGGGATCGAGAAGGGAGAATTCCATTCCGAGGACGGGAAGACCCTGGAGGGCCTGCTCGACTTGCTGCAAGTTGACGATTTCCCGGGTCGCGCCGCGCAGGACTATGGAGAAATACGCGCATCGCTCGAGCGGTCGGGCCGCAAGATCGGGCCCAACGATCTGCTGATTGCCGCTCACGCCCGGCGCCTCGGCGCCGTCCTCGTGACCAATAACGAGCGCGAGTTTCGGCGCGTGCCCGGTTTGACGGTGCAGAACTGGCTGAAAGCCTGAACGGCCGCCGGGTCGCTTCTCTCATCACCCATCACCCATCACTCACTCATCACGCCTTTATTTGGTAAGAGGTGAAGAATGAATCCGATTACGCCAAATGCAAGAGACCAGGCCGGGCTGCCGCCGCTCGCCTCGCGCTTCGTGAGCGTCGCGGCGCTGTCCTGGGAGAAGACGCGCCATCCGGGCGTGGAGACCAAGGCGCTGGTGGCGGACCCAAAGTCCGGCCTGCTGACCGTGCTCACGAAGATGGCGCCGGGCGCGCGGCTGCCCGACCACGAGCATGTCCTCATCGAGCAGACTTTTGTCCTCGAGGGTGTCCTCCACTGCGGCGAGGGCGCGTGCCAGGCGGGTGACTTCGTCTGGCGCCCCGCAGGCAGCCGCCACGAGGCGTGGGCCGGGCCGGAGGGGTGCCTCGCCCTCGCCATGTTCCAGATGCCGAACCGCTTCTACGAGCAGGACGGGCGGGTGGTGGATTTTCTCGGCAACGACTGGCAGAAGGCGTGGGGCGCGCTCCGTGCCCAACGGGCGACGAAATCCCCCGACATATTCATGTCTCCCCCCTTTGACAAAGGGGGGCAGGGGGGATTGGTGACGAGGTAATGAATCCGCAGGACCTGCAAGCGATCGCCGGGCGCACGCTGGAGCACTACGACCGGAATGCCGAAGATTTCTGGCAGGGAACGCAGAATCACGACGTCAGCCAGAACATCGAGGCGCTGCTGCAGCACATCGAGGGCGAGCCGCCGTTCACGATACTCGATCTCGGGTGCGGGCCGGGGCGCGACCTCAAGGCGTTCGCTGGATTCGGTCACGTCGCGATCGGCCTGGAAGGCGCGGCCCGCTTCGCCGAGATGGCCCGCGCCTATAGCGGCTGTGAAGTCTGGCAGCAGGACTTCCTCAAGCTGAGTCTCTCCGCCGGCCGTTTCGACGGCGTGTTCGCCAACGCCGCGCTGTTTCACGTGCCCAGCCAGGAATTGCCGCGGGTGCTGCTCGAATTGCGCGCCACCCTGAAGCCGCGCGGCGTGCTGTTCAGCTCGAACCCGCGCGGGAACAACGAGGAAGGTTGGGACCGGGGGCGCTACGGCGCGTATTGGGATCTTGCGACCTGGCGCCGCTATCTGTCCGCCGCGGGGTTCGTCGAGCTCGCTCACTACTACCGCCCGGCGGGCCT
>JBGQGU010000028.1:0-13005 GCA_041497655.1 Gammaproteobacteria bacterium | reverse complement strand
CCGCTTGAGCCTTATCAGCTGATCTCGCAATACACTCTCGAGCCACTGCTGAGATCGATCGTGGAAGCGCAGCCCTCGATAACAGTGCGCTTCGGCTGCGAATTGGCGTCGTTCACGCAGGATGCCGGCTCGGTGTCAGCGCGCGTCAGCACGGGGAAGGGGCCGGACGAAACGATTCGAGCAGCGTATCTGGTCGGATGCGATGGCGGCTCCAGCACCGTCCGCAAGCAGCTTGGCATCCGGCTGCAGGGCGAAGGCAACATCCGGAAGCTGAGACAAGCGCTTTTTCATTGCCCGGAGCTGTACGAGCGCATTCCAATGGGCAAGGGCCGGCATTACCACATTGCCGAGGGGCCGCTCTTTCCGTTCATCATCCTTCAGGACAGCACGCGGCATTGGACTCTGCACGCGGCAGCATCCAGCGACGGCGAAATGGCGGAGATCTTCAAGCGGTCGCTCGACATGCCCATCGAGTTCGAGATGCTGTCCGTCAATGAATGGACGCAGCACCTGCTCTGCGCGGAGCGTTACGGCGAAGGCCGCGTTTTCATTGCCGGAGACGCGGCGCATCTGGTCATCCCTACTGGAGGACTTGGCATGAATACCGGCGTGGGAGACGTGATCGACCTCTCGTGGAAGCTGGCGGCGACGTTGGCGGGATGGGGCGGCCCGCAGCTCCTCGCTTCCTACGACAGGGAACGCCGCCCCATCGGGTTGCGCAACGTAAAGGCCTCCGGCGCCGCGATGAGCGGAAGGCTCAGCTGGCGCGCGGCCTATCACCCCGATATCCGCAAGAACACGCCCGAAGGCGCAGCTATCCGTGCCGAAATGGCGCGCCGTTTCGACGTCGAGCAACGCAAGGTGACCGAGATACTGGGAATTGAAGCGGGTTATCGATACGTTGGCTCGCCCGTGGTCTGGCCCGAGGCCGGAGGGGGCCCCGATCCAGACAATCCTCACTATGTCCCGACCACCTGGCCGGGTGCGAGGTTTCCGCACGTCTGGCTGAACGACGGCACGGCGTTGCATGATCGTCTGGGCCCGGGCTACACGCTGCTGCGCCTGGGCGAATCGCAAGCGGATGTTTCGGGTCTGGAGCGGGCATTGCGGGCAACAGGCGCGCCACTGAATGTGCTCGATATCAAGGATGAGCAGGTGCGCGAGACCGCATGTTTTGACTTGCTGCTCGTGAGACCTGACCTGCACGTCGTCTGGCGCGGGAACCAGCTTTCGGACGAGGCCGGAACAATCGGGGCCGTAGCAACCGGCCGGTTCCCGGCGGAAATTATTCACTAGAACCGGTCTCAAGAATAGCCACGGAATCACACGGAATGTCACGGACAATAACCCGACCCCCTTAAAGTCCCCGTAATCACTTAAGAATTTCTGTGTGTTTCCGTGGTTAGAACGGTTATTGAAATGGCTTCAAGCGTCTGTAAACTCTATCCTTTGAAAAACCTTGACCGATGGTTTTCCGATCTTTGCTGTTGATTGGCGTGGCCGGCCTGGCTGGCTGCGCCGGCATCGAGGGGCCGGAGCAGCCCCGTGAGCCCAAACAAAATGCCGCGTGCTGCAGGAGTCTCGGTGATGCGACCTTCGCCACGCTGGCGCCGGGCGAGACGCGTGAGTTCAAGATCACCACGGACCTCCAGACTTTCGGATTCCCGGAAGGCAGGAGCTACTTCGTCGGGCTTGCGCTGGCCCGATCCGACACGCCCCGGACTCTCACGCTGCGCACCTTGCCGGTCAACGCACTCAGGCCCCGGGAGACGCACGTCTTCATTCCGAGAGTGGCGGTCGTGGCCCCCGACGGCAAGGTGAGCCGGTATGTCGAACTCAATTTTCAGCCCAACACCCAATGGATCGTCCCGCGCCTCCTTCCCCGCAATACCGGCTGGCAGGGCAGCCTCACGGTCGCCGCCGGCGAGACACGCGTCGCCGTGTATACCGCCACGCTGCTACAGCAAACACTGCGTCTGCCCGAACTCGATCAGCCTGGCGGCTATTGGTACGTCCCCTCCGGGCCGACCGGCGTGGTCGAAATTACACTGAATGACACCTGAAGACGCGGTTGGCCGTACCCGCTGCGAGCGCAACGCCCGCCGCCACGCGCGGCGGCGCGGACACTGGGAAATGGTGAAAAGGAACGACAGATGTGGGCCGAGGTCATCCGCCGCAACAAGATCGTTGCGGATTAGAACCTTCAAGAATAGCCACGGAATCACACGGAATCACACGGACAATAAACCATCCCATTAGAGTCCCCGTGACCATTTAAGAAGTTCTGTGTGTTTCCGTGTGTTTCCGTGGTTAAAATGGTTTTTGAGTGGCTTCTGATTATTAGGCTCTATGGCTGACCCTATTTTTTCTCAGACCTGAGGCGGGCAAGCGCCCGCGCCCGCCACAGCGGCCAGGCACGGTTATAGTCCTGCACCGGAACCGAAGCCTTGACCTCGGCTTCGTCCAGACCGGTGATCTTTCCGCCGGGTCCCGCGATCAGGATCGCCTGAGCTTGCATCTTGGCGCTCATCTCCAGGTAGATGCTGCGGCCCACCGCTCGTGGCAGATTTTCCCCGACGATGACGGCGCCGTGCCCGCGCATCAATGCAGCAGGCTTGACTCCGAGCGTCCGCGCCAGGGCCTCTCCAAGATAAGGCGTCTTGACCAGCAGATCGGTGCCTTTCTGGGCATCGCGGATTTCGAAGTTCGGCAACCCGTCCCCGACAAAGGCTGCCATATGGAAGATCGCGCGCATCTGCACCGTCGTGATGCTGAAGGGAACAACCGATTGCGAGTGGCTGTGAACCACTGCGGTCACTTCCGGCCGTGCCTTGTAGATCTCCCCATGGATGAAACGCTCGCGCACCGATTCGCGTCCGCGGGCGTTCACAGGGTTGCTGTCGAGATCGTACTCGATGATGTCGTCTTCAGTGACGAGCTCCGGCGCCCGGTGCCCGGCGAGGAAATAACGTTTCGGGTCGCGCTCCGAGCGCACACTGACGTGACCGTAGGCGTCGATGACGTCGTGCTCCGCGAGAATGCGATAAGCCGCGACCAGGTCTTCGATAGGGCTCATTCCGTATGACTCCTTTAGCCACAAATAGTTGGAACGGCACTCGTTTGTCAGCGTTTATCTGCGGCTCACCTTCCGAGCGCCCGCTTTTTCCAGGCCTTCCACGCCCGCCCCAGCCCATAGCCTTCGCGCGCCTCGATCAGCCGCGCCTCCTCCAGATTGAGGTAGTTGATGGGCCCGCCCTGCGTCATGATCATTGCCTGAGCCTGGAGTTTTGCGTTGAGCGCGAGAAAGATGCTGCGCCCGACGACCCGCGGCAGCGACGGCCCGACCACCGTCGCGCCGTGCCCCCGCATCAAGACGGCCGGCTTGTCCGCGATGCTTTTCGCGAGCGCGCGGCCGAGCGCGGGATCGCGGATCAGCATGTCCGTGATCCCCGCGACGTCGCGAATCTCGAACACCGGGATGCCCAGCGCGATGAACGCCGCACGATGGTACATCGGTTGCAGGGGGATGCCGATGACACCGAACGGAATGACGGGCGGCGCGTGCGTGTGGACGATCGCCTTCACGTCCGGCCGCGCCTTGTAGATCTCGCCGTGAATGAAGCGCTCGGTGTAGAGATCGCGCTCCATCACCTCCACCGGAACGTTGTCGAGGTCGAATTCGATGATGTCCGCGGCGCTCACCAGCTCCGGCGCCAGCGACCGCGACAGCAGGAAGCGGTTGGGATCGCGGTCGTGGCGCACGCTCACGTGCCCCCAGCCGTCGAGCACGCCCTCCTGCGCCAGGATTCGGTTCGCCGCGACCAGATCTTCTATCAGCAGCGGGTCCGCAGGACCGGCCGAGGATGGGTGACTCGTTACTCGTGACTCGTTACTCGTGGCCATTGACCTGTTCAATTCCCATGCGCGGTCGACAATTGTCCTCTACTTCTTCCGCGCTCCCGCCGCGCGCTTCCCGGCCGGCGCGGCGGCGAGGCTCAGCCGCAGCATCTTCGTGGCGTTGCCATGATAGATCTTGTTGCGGACGGACTCCGCCAGCTTGAGCGAATCGATCGCCCGGATGCTCTCGCGTATGAACGCCGGCCCGCCCTCGGGATCGAACGGGCAGTCGGTGCCGAACAGCACGCGATCGGGGCCGAAGAAATCGAGTCCGCAGCGGATCGCCGGCGCAGAGCCGTTGACCGACGTGTCCCCATAGAACATCTTGAAATAGTCAAGTGGCCGCTTGCCCAGCCGCTTCAGCAAAGCGCCGTAGTCCTCGTCGGAGGTGCGCGCGCCCATCTGGTCCATGCCGAGGCCGATGCGCTCGCCGAAGTACGGCGCCATCGCGCCGAGATGGTGCGTGATGATCTTGAGACTCGGCAGCTTCTGCAGCATGCCCGAGAACACGATGCGCGCCATGCAGGCGCTGGTCTCGTAGGGCCAGCCGAACAGCCACCAGATCTCGTACTTCGATTTGCTCTCGACGGGGTAGTCGGCGAATTTCACGGTGCGGACCGGGTGCAGCCAGATGGGCAGGTCGTATTTTTTCACGCAGCGCTCGAAGACCGGATAGAACTCGGGGTCGTCCAGCGGCCGGCCATTGACGTTGGTGAAAAGCTGGATGCCCTTCGCGCCCAGCCTCGCGATCGCCCGGTCCATCTCCTCCAGCGCCGCCGGAACATTATTCATCGGCAGCGACGCAACGAACGCCGGGAACCGGTCCGGGTGCCTCGCGACGATCTCCGCCATGCCGTCGTTGGCGAGGCGGGCAAGCGCCGGCGACTCTTCGGGCCCGCCGAGGTACTCGATCGCCGGCAGCGAAAGCGTCAGGACCTGCTGGTAGCCCTTGAACTTCCCCATCATGCGGATGCGCGCGTCGAGGTCCCAGAGCACCGGAACGTTGAGCCAGCGCTTGATGGACGCCGCCAGCGCGGGGTTCGCTTCGGCGATGCGCTTCATGCGCCCGAAGAAGGACTGCGGGAAGATATGGGGGAATATGTCCAGCTTCAGGTTGTTCTTCATGGCTTGTTTGCGTTTCAGGAGAAAGAGTTACACATTAGACGATCTGATGACGCGCCGCAAATATCTGTAGAGAATCCGACACATAGTGGATCCCGTGTGCATCCATGCCCCCCGCATGCGGCGCGTCATATTTTGTAACACTTTGTTACCCGAACGACTTGCGCTCTTTGGTAGTCTTACCTGCGTGAACATGAGCGAGGAGGTATCGGTCATGAACAGGATCAAGACGTTCGCGCTGCTGGCCGTCGCATTGCTGGCGATGGCCGCAAGTGTTCCCGCCCTCGCCCACGGGGGCTTTCACGGACGTCCGCGCGTAAGTGTCGGTTTCGTGTTCGGCGGTCCGGGATACTGGGGTTACCCCGCTTACTATTACCCGCCTCCCTATTACTACTATCCGCGGGCCGTCGCTGTACCGGCGGAGCCGACGGTTTATATCGAGCGCGGCGATGCGTATACGCCGCCGGAGCAATCTCAGGGGTATTGGTACTACTGCCCCGAGGCCAAGGCGTACTACCCCTACGTGAAGCAATGTGCCGGAGGCTGGCAACGCGTGTCGCCGACGCCTCCGCCCGGCTGATTCACGCGAACGGCGTGAATCGTGATTCGTGAGTCGTGATTCGACCCGGAGATCTACGATGAATCCTGCATTTCGAATTTCAGCATTCGCGGCGGTGCTGGCGCTGGTCGGATGCGTGACGGTGCCAAACGGACCGAGCATTATGTCGCTGCCCGGAACCGGCAAGAGCTTCGACCAGTTCCGCGCCGACGACTTTGAGTGCAGGCAGTTCGCCAGCTCGCAGGTCGGCGGGACTACCCCTAACCAGGCTTCCGCTGACAGCGGCGTGCAGAACGCCGCGATCGGGACGGCGGTCGGCGCCGCGGCGGGCGCCCTCATGGACGGCAGCAGCGGAGCGGCGACCGGTGCCGGCGTCGGCCTGCTGGTCGGCACCCTCGCCGGCTCCAGCTCGGCTAACGCTTCCTCGTACACCCTGCAGCAGCGCTACGACATCGGCTACACGCAGTGCATGTACGCCAAGGGCCACAAGGTACCGGTTTCGGGACGCTTCGCTGCTGCAAACGAGCGGCCGGCGCCACCGCGCTATAACACGCCGCCGCCCCCGCCGCCGACTTACCAGGAGCGGTGACGAGGAATGAGTAACGAGTGACGAGTGATAAGAGGCCTGCGGAAGCGCAGGCCTTTTTTCTTGATCTCCCTTCCGCGGCGCGTCACTTGCCGCCCTGAAGCTTTTTTGTCTGCGACAGCGACAACAGGCCGCCGCCCACCATCAGCGCCGCGTTGATCCAGAATACCGGCGGCAGGCCGAGCGCCGTGCCCACGACCCCGAATACGATCGGCCCCGTCACGCGCACGAAGTTGTTGGCCGTCAATCGCAGCCCGAGCGTCTGTCCCGAACGCCCCTCCGTGGAACGGCTGAACATGAGTATCACGGTGAGCGGTATGCCCAGCCCCATGCCGAGCCCGAAAACGAAAGAGATCGATGCCAGGGCCACGGCGTTGCTGAAGAACGGCACCAGCGCGAAGCCGACCGACCCGGTGAAGAACACCCACGCGAGCAGTGTTTCCGCCCGAATCCGCTTGATCAGGCGCGCGAGAAACAGCCGCACGACGAACGAGGCGACGGCAAGCGTCGCGAGGATGGCTCCGATCACCGAGGCCGACAGCCCGATCGAATGACCGTAGATCGGCAGGTAGAACTGGAACAGGTCCTGCCCGAGTTGCACCATGCCGCTGGTGACGAGCATGAGCCATATCTCGCGGTCCTTGAGCGCGCCGAGCGCGCTGGGTCCCTTCGGCGCCTGCCGGTTGCCGGGCGGGAGCATGCGGCCCCACGCAAGCAGCAGCACCAACGCGATCAGCGATTGCGAGGCGATCACCAGGCACGCCGCCGCGTGCCCCACGTGGTCGATCGAGAACCCGGCCATCAGCGGGCCGACGAAATTGGTCACCGACCCGGTCAGGCTGAAGTTGCTGAAATTCCGTGCGCGGGCTGCCGGCTTGCTCAGGGTGCCGACGAGGTTCTGCAGCGTGACATGAAAGAACGCGAGCGCCAGGCCGTTCAGAGCCGCCGACGCATAAAGCGCGCGCAGATCCTGCACGAAGTACGGAAGAGCGAGAGAGACCAGCCCACAGACGGTGCCGAACAGCAACAAGCCGCGCGAGCCGCGGCGATCGGCCAGCATGCCGATCGGCCACGACAGCAGCAGGGGGAACAAGAATAGCAGGCCGCCGATCAGGCCGACCGCCGAAGCCGGCGCACCGAGCTCGAGCGCATAGAGCGTGAACAGCACCCGGGCCGCGTTGGCGCCGACGAAGTTGAAAAAAGCGAGGGCCAGCGTGAGGCGGATCGCCACGTGCCCTCGGTCACATTCCCAATATCCGCCCGATATCGGAGAGGTACTGGCCGGTCTTGAGCCCCTTGGCGACGGCGGCGTCGATCGCTTCTTCGAGCACCGTGCGCACACCATGCAAGCCGTCGCTCACCCAGTGATGCCTGCGGATCGGCGAGTTGAGCACGTTTTTCAGCGTTTCCACTTCGTCGCGCAGGCGTTGCACGTCCTGCGAGCCGCTTGGCAACTGTGCCAGGTCCCGCTCCAGGGCCTCGACCAGCCGGGCGACTTCCTCGAGGTCGATTTCCTTGACGCCGTCGTCTCTTCCTTCACCCTTCGCCAACTTAAGCCTCCGTTAAGAACCTGCTTTTCGCCCGCGGGTTGCCGCTCTCCCCGGAGGGCGCCACATGCAGAAGATTACTATTGGTGACCGCCAATCGCCAGCAGCGCAATCTCAGTCGTCGCTGGCCGCCCTGCGGCACGACTGACGGGAGCCCGAGAAAAAAAAGGCCTGCATCGCTGCAGGCCTCTCTGCCTCGGGGACAGGCGCAGAGCTATTTCGGCTGCAGCCTGGAAATATACTCCGTCAGCGCGAGGATGCGGCTCCGCACGAAAGCCTCGGGAGGGTAAGGCATTTCCATATAGGACTCGGCTGACTTGATGCTGTACTGCGCCCCCCAGACCGGCATGTCGCGCGAACCGTGGGCCGCTACGTCCTGCCGCCCATCGATGATCGCATACACACTGTGAAAGGGGAATACGCCGGCGTTTTTCTTCGAAAGCAGCGTCAAGTCGGACGGGCTTTTGGTGAGGAATGGCTTGTACGGCCCGTCTCCCTTTCCCTTCAATCCATGACAGTTGGCGCAGTTCGAGTCGTACTCGCGCTTGCCGAAGTCGAATTTCTTGTCCTGTGCGTACGCTGTACCCACACAACCGATCAACACCGTCCCAAAAAGCGCTACCAGAATCTTCGTCGGTTTCATATTTTTCCTCCTGCTGCTCCAACTTATGCGCAAAGCAAACTCCCTTCTTAACATGCAAACACAGAACAGAGCGAAATGTTTTGATCCAGATCAACGCGAAAGCGGATTCATCGCGAATGCTATAATTCGGCTCGAATTTCGCGCCCGTAGCTCATCTGGATAGAGTACTTGGCTACGAACCAAGGGGTAGGGGGTTCGAATCCCTCCGGGCGCGCCACTTGCCACGCAAAAGGCCTGCATTTCGCAGGCCTTTTTTGCTTTGAGGATGAAGGCGGAAAGATGAAAAGTTTGCAGTTTGCAGTCGTCAGTTTGCAGTCACTGCCAACTGATATCTGCCAACTGTCAACTTATTGTTCCGTCATGCGTCACCCATCACTCATCATCATTCTCTGGGGTCGGACCACGCTAAGTCTACGGAATCACAGGACTTCATGCCGAGGGGAGGATGTTTTTCGGCCTTAGAGCCTCAATTTCAGTGCCGAAATAACGCGTCTAAGCTGCCCTTGATTAGACACGATCTGGCGGTGGTCATTACATCACTCGCTTAGAGCGCACTTTTTAGTGCAAAAAACGCGCGTATAAGCCCCTCCGCCGACCTTATTTGACGTTCTTACTTCCCCGAATCAATGCGTCGCGCTGGTCCGACCCGGTTATGTTAGAAGTTCATCATGCGCGCGTTCTGGTTCATCTCGAAAATAGGACCGGATTCACTTTTTCAGTTGAAATGTGAACCCGGCCCCATTTTCTGACGTATACCGAACGCGGTTGAAGCAGCGGTGCGCATCGTTCTTTGTTTCCCCAAGTTCAAGCGCTCAGCTATCATGGTGCGATAGCCTACTTGATTTGAGGTCACTATGACCACACTGGAAGTGAAACTGGACCTGCCCGAGGGCTTGGCGAAGGAAGCGCAGCAGGCAGGGCTCCTCGCGCCCAAGGAGATTGAGAATCTCTTGCGTGAGGAAATCCGGCGTAGGGCGGTTGGAGAACTGTTCGAGGCGATGGACCGCATGGCGGCTGTCGAAGGCCCTCCCATGACCGAAGACGAAATCCAGGCCGAGATCGATGCCGTCCGAGCTGCCCGCCGCGCTGCGCGCAGTCGCTGATACCAACGTCGTCATCTCCGGCCTTCTGTGGAGAGGCGCTCCGCGTAAGCTGCTTGACGCGGCCCGGGCTGGCCAAATCTCCCTTTACACCAGTGCCGTGCTCCTCGCGGAGCTTGTCGAGGTTCTGCCGCGCGCGAAGTTCGCCAAGCGCGTGGCCGCGGCCCAGATCAGTGTCGAGCGATTGGCCCGTCGCTACGCGCGGCTGGCGCGGAGCATTACTCCTGCCGAGATCAGGCCGACCGCACTCGCCGACATTGATGACGATGCCGTAATCGCCTGCGCCCTTGGTGCGGGAGCGGATCTCATCATATCGGGCGACAAACGCCTGCGTAATATCAAGACTTATCATGGCATTTCCATCGTTAGCGTGGATGAGGTGTTGACGCGACTGCCCCAGCGCTGAGCGCGTCGCGGCCTCGCACGTCGCGGGCGCGGTATCATCGCCGCGCCCGCTTACAAGAACAACAATGCCACGATGCTCATCGCCGTTCTCGCGTTGCTTTTCCGCCTCGTTCGTGCCCTCCGCTTCGCGTTGCGCCGGGCGAGATGCTTTTATCGCCGGCTCGGCGAACTGAAGGCCACGGGCTTCCGATCCCAACCCAAGCCACCGTGGGTGAAGCGCGAGGTGATTCGCCTCAAAGCGCTCATGCCTCGCACGGGCTGCCGCACGATCGCCACTATCTTCAATCGTCGCTTCGGCGGGCACTCCAGCCACAAGCGGCGAGCTACCGTCGGTAAGACTTTCGTCTGCGAGATCATCCGGCGCCACCGCTACGAGATTGAGGTCGAGCGGCGTCGGATCAAGAACGCCAGACCCCGCACCGTACCGAAGAACCTCATCTGGGGGATCGACCTCACCGGCAAGACAACGCTTGACGGCGGCACGCAATTGATTCTCGGCATCCTCGAGCACGCGAGCCGCGCGGCGCTCCGGCTCGAAGCGCTCGAAAACAAATCGAGTTGGGCGTTGATCGGAATACTGGTGCAAGCGATCAAGCGTTACGGCAAACCACGAGCAATCAGAACGGACAACGAGTCCGCGTTCGCTTCCCAAACGTTTCGTCTCGCCCTCTTTCTCCTCGGCATCCGCCACCAACGAATTGATCTTCACTGTCCTTGGCAGAACGGGCGGGTGGAGCGTTTATTCGGGACGCTGAAGGAGAAGCTCGATCAGCTCGCGGTGGATTCGTTCGAGGCACTGGGCCAAGCCCTTGCGGAGTTCCGCTTCTTCTACAACCACGTCCGGCCGCACCAGAACCTGGAAGGCAGGACGCCTGCCGAGGCTTGGGCGAGCGTTGATCCGTTCACGGAGCGTATCAGGCAGGAATACTGGTTCGAAGCGTGGGACGGCTTGCTCAAGGGCTACTACTTGCGGAGGTGACGACCTGGCCGGCAGCCGACCAACGACAGGCGATCAGGACGGCGGACTCACCGTCCGGGCAGCGCTCGTCTAATGGGCGGCGAGCGGGAGAGATTTGCGGTGAAGCAACGAAAAGCGGAGGTGAACTGGGACAAGCAGGCTCCGATTGCTACTGATTAGAGCCGACAAATTGGCCAAAATCGAGGCGATCTCGACTCAAACTCGCTCGGCGGACAAGCGGACAGGACACCATGTTTTTTTGCGGTGATCGCCGCGCCCAGGCCACCGGCTCCGGAGCCGATGACGAGCGCGTCGCAGGTCGTGGCGTGCTGCCCGATCATTCGATCATCGTCCTCAAGTCCTTGCCGGCGGGATTGCAGGTTGACATGGGCGACAGCGGCTCGTCAAACTACCCGCCACAATGAAGAAGTGATTCGTGATTCGTGATTCGACTCCCACCACCCCGCCCGCCTCGCGGGCACCCCTCCTCAGGCAGGAGGGGAATTGTGTTTTTCTGAACCTGTAAATCCTGTTAATCCTGTCTATTTTTATTCTTGAAGTTATCGGCGTTCATCGGCGGCTAATAAGTGAAGAGCGAAATCCGGGACGGGATGCAAATCGACTGGGACGTCCCGATCAGGATGGACGACGGGCCGGTGCTGCGCGCCGACGTGTTCCGCCCGCCGAGCGCCGGCCGCTGCCCCGTGCTGCTCAGCTATGGCCCCTACGCCAAGGGCCTCGCCTTTCAGGATGGTTACCCGAGCGCGTGGCAGCGCATGGTGGCGGAGCACCCCGACGTCGCCTACGGCTCGAGCAACCTCTACCAGAGCTGGGAGGTCGTGGACCCGGAGAAATGGGTGCCGCACGGCTACGCCTGCGTGCGCGTGGATTCGCGCGGCGCCGGCCGCTCGCCCGGCTTCATCGACCCGTTCTCTCCGCGCGAGACGAGGGACCTCTATCACTGCGTCGAGTGGGCGGGCGTGCAGCCGTGGTCGAGCGGCAAGGTGGGCTTGAATGGCATCTCCTACTACGGCATGAACCAGTGGCACGTGGCGACGCTGCAGCCGCCGCATCTCACCGCCCTGTGCATCTGGGAAGGCTCGGCCGACTGGTACCGCGACATGACCCACCACGGCGGCATCCTTTCCACTTTTTGGGCTAATTGGTTTGATATGCAGGTGACGACCGTCCAGTACGGCCTGGGCGAGCGCGGCCCGCGGTCGCGCGTCACCGGCGAGCTCGTGTGCGGCGACGAGACGCTGTCCGACGCCGAGCTGGCGAAGACCCGCTGTGACTTCGGCGAAAATATCCTGGCGCATCCACTGGACGACGCTTATCACCGCGAGCGCTCCCCGCTATGGGGCAAAGTCATCACGCCCTTTCTTTCAGCCGCGAACTGGGGCGGACAGGGCCTGCACCCGCGCGGTAACTTCGAGGGCTTCGTGCGCGCCGCCGCGAAGGACAAATGGCTGGAAGCGCACGGCATCGAGCACTGGACCCACTTCTACACCGACTACGGCCGGACGCTCCAGAAGCGGTTCTTCGACTTTTTCCTCAAGGGCGAGCCAAACGGCTGGGACCGGCAGCCGCGGGTGCAGCTGCAGGTGCGCCACGTGGACCGTTTCGTCGAGCGGCACGAGAACGAATGGCCGATCGCGCGCACGCAATGGACGAAGTTCTACCTTCATCCAACGGCGCACCAACTGGACCTCGGGCCAGCGAACGCCGCGGGTAGCATCACCTACGATGGTTTGGGCGATGGTGTTACTTTTGTCTCTGCGCCGTTGGACAAGGAGACGGAAATCACCGGGCCGCTCGCGGCCAGGCTCTTCGTCTCCTCTTCCACCACCGACGCCGATCTTTTCCTGGTGTTTCGCGTGTTCACCCCGGACCTGCGGGAAGTCGTGTTCATGGGCGCGGTCGACCCGCACACGCCGGTCGCGCAGGGCTGGCTGCGCGCGTCGCACCGCAAGCTCGATTCGAAGCTCTCCACCGAGTACCGGCCGTATCACACGCATGACCAGAAGCAGCCGCTCAAGCCCGGCGAGGTGGTGGCGCTCGACGTCGAGATCTGGCCGACCTCGATCGTGGTGCCGGCGGGTCACCGCATCGCGCTGACCGTGCGCGGGCGCGATTACGAGTGGCAGAAGACGACCGGCGCGAAGCTCTCCGCCTTCAAGAACGAGCT
>JBGQGU010000027.1:0-13105 GCA_041497655.1 Gammaproteobacteria bacterium | reverse complement strand
GCATCCGCTATGAAGCCACCACCAACCGCTGGTTCGAAACACTCGACTGCATCTGGGACACCGTGCGGCGAACCACTCGCGGATGGACGCCTCAGAAGCTCCAGCGACTTTGTAACGTTATTTAGCACGTTTGTATTAGATGGCCTTTGCTGGTCTTGTGGAAGACGCCGCTAACTTACCAATCGGGGTCCTTGCCAATGAACGCTGCGGTCTCGCCAATCATTCGGTTTGCGGAGCACCTACCAAAGAGTGGGGATATAGAGCTATCGTTGATCAAGGCGCATCTACTAATTGAGGAGGCGCTGACCTCAATTATTCTCAAAGCTGCCCGGCATCCCAAGTATATTAAGCGGGCGAGACTGACGTTTTCCACAAAGATTAGTCTTGCGAGAAGCTTTTGTGACCTTGAGGACGATCCCTGGTTGTGGAGCGCATTAACAAAACTCAACGATGCTCGCAATGAGCTCGTGCACGGACTCTCAAATCAAAATATGCGCATCAAGCTCGATGAGTTCGTCCGATTTGTCGAAGCAGAGCAGGGAACTCCAGATAACTCCTTACTTCTCGGCGCCTTTGCCCCTTTTCATTGGGCTGCATCTAAACTCTTCACCATACTTTCACTCCAGGCAGATTTCGATCCTACAGATATGACGATAAACGCTGATGCCATTGCCGGAATCGAAGAAAATGCCGAGCCGTAAGTTTCGCCGAACCGGCCCGCGAGACCGGTACATATCACGCTAGACAGGGCAACCACGAAAGCGGCACTCGGACAGGCATAGGCCATTACTAATGGGAAACGTCATCGAACATGGCTGCAAGCAATGTGGTGGGAAAATTATCAAGCCAAGCATTATTCCATTGGAACTCACTGCGGTTCCCAAGCCCTCGGCCACTACTTGCGAAGAATGCCGTTATGAAACTCTTGCTTCAGAAATGTGCGGATTTCAGTGTTCGCATCAAGTCCATGTAACCCTGTACCGGCATTGCACAGCAGACGAACTAAAGCAATGTCGCCTCGACCCGAAGAGTTTTATTGCGCAACTGAATAGTAAGCTTACGGCGAATGGTAAGAAAGAACTTGAAGTAAACACGACGTCGAGACCGTCAACAATCCACGATAAGTTGTGCGGTCATAGTACAACCCGAATCAGCCAGTAGTTCCCAGATTTGCCCTGCTTGGGGAGCCGAACAGGGCTCGAACGCTCCTGGTAACAAACCTCTGGCCCTTAGAGAGAAAATTGAATAACCATTCCATCCAGTGGAAACGCCAAAACGCTCCGCTTGTTATCATCCACCCATGTCAAACCTCGAGCGGGCAACGATGATGAGCATCACTAAGGTACTGGCAATCTGCATTTTTCTTGCGCTCAGTTTTAGTGCAAGGGCGGCCGTCATATCTGTCTCAGAAAACTTTCCCGCAGCTCTTTATTTAAGCGGGGAGATTAAATCAGGCGACTTGAGTACATTAAAGTATGCGTTTGATACGATTAAAGATAAACGCTCGCTCACATTGCGCCTGAACTCATCTGGTGGCAATTTAGAAGAATCCATTTTAATCGGACGATGGGTTAGACAACAAAAAATATGGACAACCCTATCGCAAGATTATCCAGCCGAATGCTTTAGTTCTTGTGTTTTCGTATTGGCGGCAGGCGTAGTAAAAATTCTTACTCCTAACCAAAAAATTGGGATTCATCGTCCGTATTTCACGCGAATGCCTAATCAAAGCATCGAAGTTGCCTTGAAAAAAGCACTCATTGATTCTAGAGCGTATTTTTCCGAAATGAATGTTCCTGAGCAGTTAGCCGATGCTATGTTTTCTATCCCACCTGACAAGATTGAAATTCTTTCCCAGGAAAAGCTTTCATTTTATCGCCTGAATCAACCGGATATGGTTTATCAGGAAGAACTAGATATTCGGAATGCTGCGCTCTTCGGCATGTCCAGACAAGAATACATGCAGAAGTGGAGTCTATTTATGGCTGAAATGAGCGGTTGTAAGAAACAAGATGAACGCTCCACAACAATTTGTATTGAAAACGCTTCAAAAAAATATGGATTTCACGAAAGTCAAAAGAAAACAAGTCGGTGACCTCCCGCGTGGCGACATCATCTGCCTTAGGGGCCCACTTTACCCACGGGAAATGATCCCGTAACCGCACCTCGGTTCTCGAAGTGTGTATGTCCCATCCGTCCCGCCGACTTCCCGATGCTTCGCCGTGATCCCGAGCGCGTCTTGCACTTTGTCGACAAAGGCTCTCCCGCCGACCGCGATCGCGTGCGACCAGCGATCTCCCACCACCCCCGCCGCGTAGCGGCGCCCCCTCCTCAGGCAGGAGGGGAATAGCTTTTCATTGTTCCCCTCCTTTGTGAAGGAGGGGTGGTTGCGAAGCGGATGGGGTGGTTTGCGACGGAGTTGTCGACCGCCTTCAACGCCAGAGAGCCCACAGAGTGAGACTCGATTTTCCGCACCAGTTCACATTGATTGTGATTGGAAAATCGAGTCTGACCCTGAGTGGAAGCGTCAGGTGCAGATCAGGGCGCGGTGAGGCCCGCCGATCGCGCCGCAGCACGCAAAGACTCATCCCTCGTATAAAGCGGCGCGCCCAACGACGCGGCAAGGTGAAGATAGCTCGCGTCGTAAGCCTTGATGCCGCGAGCGCGCGTCAGGCTGATCAGGGGGGATATCGATGCGAATGCGTCATGGATCTCCAAACCGAAGCGCTCGGCCCTGGCCACGATCGCATCGACCTGATGTGCTGCAAGGAGTCCGCGCCGTTCCAGCCCGACCAGCACATTGGCAAACTCCGATTGCCACAGCGCTGGCACGTGCACCTGTTCCTTGCGGGCGAGCCGCCATGCCTTGCGGGTCAGCTCAGTGGCTTGACTCGGCACGAACCATGCAACTATCACCGAGTTGTCGGCGACGAAGGCCACTATTTGCGTCCGTCCTCGATCAGCTCCCGGAGATTGAAACGACCTTTGACCTTGACAGTTTTGGCAAACGCTTCGATTTCATCCATGATCGCATCGCGATTGACTTCTCGCCGGCTCTTCGATCGCGCCGGCACCAGGCGTGCGACCGCCCGCCCTCTACGGGTGATGACGGTTTCCCGCCCGGCCTCGGCGCGATCCACCAGCTCCGACAAGCGTGCTTTTGCCTCGAATAGTTGGACTTTCTCCATCGCTGCCCCACTTGGTTAACTAAGTGCGTATTTTAGCACCGGTGCGGGAAAATTGGACGCACACATTTTCCTGATTAAATGCGATCAATAGCGCGCAGCAGGACTCGCTCCGCGGCCAAGCGTCGCGCATGACGCCCGTCGAGTCTAACTCCAGTGATTTATTGACTTACACGCGCCCTGCGTAAGTACTGCTCTCCCACCACTCCCGCCGCGCTGCGGCGACCCCTCCTCAGGCAGGAGGGGAGTAGCTTTTCATTGTTCCCCTCCTTGGTTAAAGAGGGGTAGTTGCGAAGCAGACGGGGTGGTTTGCGACGGAGCTGTCGGCCGCCTTCAACGCCTGACTTGCTCCAGCGTGTCACGAACCTGTTCGGCGGTGAGCGTGGGCAATTCAGCATCCGGGACTGCGACCACGTCTTTCCCGCATTTCTTCAGCCGCATAGGGGTTGCGGCAATCTCGATTTCGAGGCGTCCATTGACTACACAAATATCCAGTGGTTGGCCAGGCTTCAGACCTAAAGCTTGCCGCAGCGCCTTGGGCACGACGATTCGGCCGGCGGCATCAATAGTGGCTTTCATGGCATCCAGAATGGCATGAAAATGGCATAGATAGGACCATTCTGAGGGGTTCAGTTCAGGAATTTCGCGGGCCGATGCCCGGTAAATTCGTACGCGACGAGTTCATCGAGCATGTAGGGCATGATGCCGCCATGCCGGACGTAGTTCACTTCCGCCGGCGTGTCGAGGCGCAGTGTGAGCGCGACGTTGTCCCGGCTGCCGTCCGGCCGATGTATCACGAGAGTCACGGCCTGGCGTGGCTTCGCGTCATGGTCGAGACCGGTCAAGTCGAACCGCTCCCGCCCGTCGAGCTTCATGGTGGCGGCCGTCACGCCGGCCGGCAGCTGGCAGGGCAGCACGCCCATCCCCACCAGGTTGCTGCGGTGAATACGCTCGAAGCTCCCGGCAACGATGGCCCTCACGCCGAGGAGCCGCGTGCCCTTGGCCGCCCAGTCGCGCGCGCTGCCCGTGCCGTATTCCTCGCCTGCGATGACGAGTAATGGGACTTTCTCAGCTGCATAACGCATCGCGGCATCGTATATGGTGGTCTGCTCGCTGCTTGGCTGGTGCACCGTCACGCCGCCTTCCACTCCCGGCACCATGAGGTTGCGCAGCCGCACGTTCGCAAACGTTCCCCGGACCATCACCTCGTGGTTCATGCGCCGCGAGCCGTAGTTGTTGAAATCAGCCGGCTTCACGCCCAGGCCTTGCAGGTACATCCCGGCGGGAGAGCTCGGCTTGATGCTGCCGATCGGGCTGATGTGGTCGGTGGTGATCGAGTTGCCGAGGATGGCGAGCGGGCGCGCGCCCTCGAATTCGCGCAGGCCCGATTCCGTGAGGCTGGCCTCCAGGAAAGGCGGCTCCTTGATATAGGTCGAGTCCGCGTTCCAGGCATAGCTATCGCCGGTGGTCTGAGGAATCGCTCCCCATAGCGGGTTTGCGACTGCGTGGTCCATTCCGTACACGGCGCGGTACTGATCGGGACTCGCTGCCGTGGTCAACACGCTTGCAAGCTCGTCCTGGGTGGGCCAGATGTCCTTCAGGTACACCGGCTCCCCGGCCGCGCCGCGCCCGAGCGGCTCGCGCGCGAGGTCGATATCGACACGCCCGGCGAGCGCGAACGCCACCACAAGCGGAGGACTCGCCAGGAAGGCCGCCCGCACGGCGGGGTGGATGCGCCCCTCGAAATTGCGATTGCCGGACAACACCGCGCACGCGACCACGTCGTTGTCGGTAATGGCCTTTTCGAGGCCGGCATCAATGGGGCCGGAGGCGCCGAAGCAGGTCGTGCAACTGTAGCCCGCGAGCATGAAACCCAATTTGTCGAGATCGCGCTGCAGCCCAGTGGCATTGAGGTATTCGCTGACCACGCGCGAGCCGGGGGCGAGCGATGTCTTGACCCACGGCTTCGCCTTCAGCCCGCGTTCGACGGCTTTCCTGGCGAGCAGGCCCGCCGCGAGCATGACGCTCGGATTAGACGTGTTCGTGCACGAGGTGATGGCAGCGATCACGACGTCTCCGTTGCCCGCCCCGGTTTGCGCGCCGCTCGAATCACCACCAGCAATCCGTGCAACCGCATCCGTCTTGCCGTAACCGCCTTCGCTGACTGGATTCTTCAGGATGGTCTCGAACCGGGACTTGAGGTCCGCGAGCGGAACCCGGTCCTGCGGGCGCTTGGGTCCCGCGACATTGGGCGTGATCGCGGAAAGGTCGAGCTCGAGGATCTGGCTGTAATCGATTTCGCCGGGCCGGACCGGCCCGAAGCAGCCTTGCAGCCGGTAGTACGCCCCGGTTGCGGCCACCTGCGCTTCGGACCGCCCGGTCTGCCGCAAATAGGCCAGCGTTTGCGCATCGACCGGGAAGAACCCGACCGTCGCGCCGTATTCGGGCGCCATGTTGGCGATGGTCGCGCGGTCCGGCACTGTCAGTTTGGCGATGTCCGCGCCGAAGAACTCCACGAACTTGCCGACGACTTTCGCCTGCCGCAGCATTTCCGTCACGTGCAGCACCAAATCGGTCGAGGTCACGCCGGCAGGCAGCTCCCCCATCACGTGCACGCCGACGACGTCGGGCGTCAGCATGTAAACCGGTTGGCCCAGCACGGCCGCCTGCGCTTCAATGCCGCCGACGCCCCAGCCGACGGTGCCGAGCCCGGCGATCATGCCGGTATGCGAGTCGGTGCCGACCAGCGTGTCCGGGTAATAGATCCGGTCTTTCGACAGCAGGCCGGGCGCGAAGTATTCGAGGTTGATCTGATGCAGGATGCCGAAGCCGGGCGGTATCAGCCGTATGCCCTTGTAGGCCTGCATCGCCCACTTCACGAAGCTGAAGCGTTCCTGGTTGCGCTCGATTTCGAGCTCCATGTTGCGCTGAAGCGCGTCGTGTGTCCCGTGATAGTCGACGGTGAGGGTGTGATCGAGCGTCATGTCGACTGGCACCTTGGGCTCGACCACGGCGGGAGAATGTCCCTGGCGCCTGATCGCGCCGCGCATGGCAGTGAGATCACCGAGCAGCGGGATGCCGGCCGCGCAGTTGAGCACCACGCGGCCGACGACGAACGGTATCTCGGTCGTGCGCGGCGCATTCGGCTGCCAGCGCGCGAGATCGAGCACGTGCTCCTCGAGCACCGTCTTGCCGTCGCAGTTCCTGAGCAGCGATTCGAGGACGATGCGGATGGATATCGGAAGACGGGAAACACGGGCTCCGCTGTGCCGTTCGAGGGCGGGGAGGGAGCAGATTTGCCCCGTTTTTCCGGGGCCGAGTGCGGCTTCGATCTTGCACAGTAAGTGTAGTGATGCGCTCATGGACTATCCGTATCTGTCAGCAGCATTCCGTTCTAGTTGGCGCGTGCGCCTGATTCCTTTACCACCTTCAGCCATTTGGCGAAGTCTTTGCGCAGTATCGCTGCGAATTCCTCGGGCGATGTCGTAAACACCTCGGCAGCCTGGACCGCCATGCGCTCTTTCATGTCCTGGGAGTTCGACACTCTCACGATGTCAGCGTGCAACCGCGCAACCAGCGCGGCGGGCATGCCGGCCGGAGCCAGCACTCCGTTCCAGGTGATGACCACCAGGTCCGGGAGCCCGGCTTCCTTTGCGTTCGGCACGCCAGGCAGCACGTTCCAGCGCTTCTGGTCGGTCAACATCAGGGCCCTCAGTTTTCCGCTCTGCACGAAACTGACCGCGGACGGCATGGTCGCGAACATCGCCTCCACGTGGCCGCCCATGAGCGCGGTGACGGCGGGCCCGCCGCCCTTGTACGGCACGAAATCGATCTTGACTCCGGCAAGCGATTTGAACAGCTCTCCGGTCAGGTGATTCGTGCTGCCGGGTCCCGAAGTCGCGAAATTGAGCTGTCCCGGCCGGGAGCGCGCGAGCGCGATCAACTCGGCGGTCGATTTCACGGGCAGCGCTGGATGGGCGACCAGGATGTTGGGAAAGACAATGACGATGCTGAGAGGAGTGAAATCCTCGGTGGGGTGATACGGCAGCTTGTCGTAGAGCCCCGGGCTCATCGCCAGCTCGTTGCTGGTGCCGAGAAGTAGCGTGTACCCGTCGGGAGGAGACTTGGCCACGAAGCTTGCACCGATCGTGCCGGTCGCCCCCGGCCGGTTGTCGATCACGACGGGTTGGCCGAGGGAGTCAGTGAGCTTTTGCGAGAGCGGTCGCGCCACGGCGTCCGCTGGTCCGCCCGGCGGAAACGGCACGATCAGACGGATCGGCTTCGACGGATAGGTTTGACCGCAGACGGTGGCCGCCGCGATCAGCGCCCAGGCGAAAAGCACCAGTCTGCAGCCGGAATGAAAATGCACGATCTCGAATCCCTCCATCACCTCAGTATGAACGGATTCGGCACTTCCGTGGCGGTGGAGATCCACACACTTTTTACTTGTAAATAATCCTTGATCATCTCCTGCCCGCTCTCGCGGCCGAGACCGCTCCTCTTGTAGCCGCCGAAGGGGGAGAGGTAGGACACCGCGCGGGAGGTATTGACCCACACCGTGCCGGCCTGCAGGCGCTCCGCCATCATGATGGAGCGCCGCATGCTCTGCGTCCACACGCCGGCGGCGAGTCCGTACACCACGTCGTTGCCGATCGCGACCGCTTCTTCCTCGTCCTTGAACGGAATCACCGCGAGCACGGGTCCGAACACTTCCTCCTGAGCGATGCGCATCGAGTTCCTGACGCCGGTGAAGATGGTGGGCTCGACGAACCAGCCGTCGCCGCATTCCGGGCGTGTCGCCTTGCTGCCGCCCAGCACCGGCTTCGCGCCTTCGCCCCTGGCGATGGCTATGTAGTCGAGGATCTTCTTGAACTGAGGCGGATTGGTGACCGGCCCGACCTGGGTGTCGAGGCTCATCGGGTTGCCCATCTTGGCGGTCTTCGCGAAGGCGACCAGCTTTTCCACAAACTGATCGTGGATGCTTTGCTGCACGAGAAGTCGCGAGCCGGCGATACAGGTCTGCCCGGTGGCGGCGAAGATGCCCGAGACGACGCCCTTGATCGCGTTCTCCAGGTGCGCGTCGTCGAACACGATGTTGGGCGATTTCCCACCGAGCTCCATGCTGACGCGCTTCAGTCCCTTGGCGGCGGTCTGGTAGATGAGCGTGCCGGTCTTGTCCGAGCCGGTGAATGCCACCTTGGCGACCAGCGGGTGCTCGACCAGCGGCGTGCCGACGTCGGGCCCGAAGCCGGTGACGACGTTGACCACTCCGGGCGGAAAGCCGGCCTGCTCGATCAGCTTCATGAATTCCAGCACGGAGGCGGAGGTGAACTCGGAAGGCTTGAGCACCACGGTGTTGCCGGCCGCGAGCGCGGGCGCGAGCTTCCAGGCCGTGAGCAGCAGGGGAGAATTCCACGGCGTGATGGCGGCCACCACTCCGAGGGGCTCGTAGCGCGTGTAGTTGAGCATGTCGGGCTTGTCGGTGGGAATGACACGCCCCTCGATCTTGTCGGCGAGCCCTCCGTAATAGTAGTACCACTGCGCCATGTAGGCGGTCTGTGCGCTCATCTCGGCGTAGAGCTTGCCGTTGTCGCGCACCTCGACCTCGGCGAGGAATTTCGCCTTCTCGCCGATGAGATCGCCGAGCTTCCTCAGCAACGCGCCGCGCCTGGAGGCGTTCAGCTTCGGCCACTCGCCGGTGGTGAATGCCTTGTGCGCCGCGCGTGCCGCGCGGTCCGCGTCCCGCGCGCCGCCCTTCGGAATCAGCGCCCACGGCTTTCCGGTGAACGGGTTGTCGCTTTCAAAATGTTCCCTGGAGGCGGCATCAACCCATTCGCCTCCAATGAACATTTTGTATTTGGCAAGAGTTCCGGTCGCGGTGTCCATGTTGTTGTTCCTTAGTGATCCCCTCACCCCAACCCTCTCCCCAGTTCGGGGAGAGGGGGACTATTTGTAAGCTTCGCTGATCCCGAGCAAGGCCTCGCGAAAGCGATTCTTGATAGCCGTGCCGTCTCGCGCCGGCAGCACGAGCGGCGCGTCCTCTGTCGTCACCTTGATGGAGCAGAACATCGGACCGGGCTTTCGGTAGAACCGCGGAATCCAGGTTTTCAGCTGCGAGGAGGTGTACACCGTTCCCGCGCTGCGAAAACCCGCGGCCCGCGCCATGGCAGGCAAGTCGACGCCATATCGGGTATGGGTCGGTTGCATGCCGGTCTCGCCGTAATGCTCGTTGTCGATCACGATGACGGCCAGGTTGCGCGGCTGCTGCACGCCGATGGTCGCCAGCGAGCCCAGCCCCATCAGCAACTCACCATCGCCGGTGATGACCAGCACGCGCCGGCGCGGCTGGGCGAGAGCGAGGCCGAGCCCCATCATCGCGGCGCCGCCCATGCCGCCCCAGGAATAAAAGGTGAGCGGATTATCGCCCGCCGCTGCGCAGTCCCACGTCGGGGCGCCCAGTCCGGGCATGATCAGCGCATCGCCGCGTTGCTTGAGGATTTCGGCGACCACCACGCGCCGGTCAAGAGTCGGTTTCCTATGTTTCATAAATTAGCCGCCAAGACGCCAAGACGCCAAGAAGTAAGGAATGGAAAAACGGGTCGAATCACGAATCACCCATCACGAATCACTTGAATTGCTTGGCTCCGATCACGCGCTGCGAGATCAGGACGGCAACGGCGCGGCCGGTGCTGAATGCGAGCCGGGCCGCTGCGGATACGGTTTCTGCGATCTCGGCCGCCCGGTCCACCGGCTGCACCACGACACCGATCGCGTTGAGCACCGGCACCGTGGCCTGCGACATCGGGACCTGCCACGGATTGAATTCCCCCCAATGTCCGCGCATGGTGAGGATCATCAGCAGCGGAAAGCGGCACTCCGCGATCATGCCGAGCATGTTGATGCAATTGCCCGCGCCCGACGATTGCATCAGCAGCACGCCACGTTCGCCGCCCAGCCATGCGCCTGCGAGCATGGCAACGCCTTCTTCCTCCGTGGTCAGGCAAACGGCTTTGATCTCCCTGTCGGCATGACACGCCTTGATGAGCTGGGAGTGACCGGCATCCGGCACGTAGGCAACCTGCTTGACGCCCGCTTGCTTAAGCGCCTGGTAGATGCCAAGTGGCCAGGCAACTGTTTGCTTTTCTGCTTTCAACGAACCCCTCCGATCAAGCAACGTTTCAGTCCATCTTTGCACCGGACGACTTGATGACTCCCGCCCATTTGACGAGATCCGATTTTATGGTATTGGCGAACTCCTGCGGAGAGCTGCCAGTCATGACCGTGCCCGTCGGCTCGAAGCGGTTCTTCAATTCCTGCAGCGCCAGCACGCGCCGGGTCTCCTTATACAACTGGTCCACGATCTTCGGGCTGGTTTTCGCGGGCGCCAGCATTCCGTACCAGAGATCCGTCTCGAAACCGGCAAGTCCTGGCGTCTCGGCCACCGCCGGCACGTTGGGCAGGGACGGGGACCGCTTGCCGCTGGTAACCGCCAATGGCCGGACTTTGCCGGATTCTATCAACGGGGTGACCGTCAAGATGCTGACGAACATGAATTGAACCTCACCGCCGAGGAGCGCGACCAGAGCGGGAGCGGCGCCTTTATATGGCACGTGAGTCATGTTGATCCCGGCCATCGTCTTCATCATTTCCCCGGAGAGGTGGGCCCCGCCTCCGCCGCCCGAAGACCCGAAGTTCAATTGGCCCGGTCTTGCCCTGGCGAGCGCAATGAGTTCAGGCACCGACTTGGCCGGCAGCGAGGGATGCGCCACGAGGACGAAGGGCAGCGTTGCGACCTGGCTCACCGGCGCGAAGTCCCTGACAGGGTCGTACGGAAGTTTCGTCAGGTGCGGGTTGATGACGATGGTCGCGTTGGTCGTCAGCAGCAGGGTATAGCCGTCCGCCGGAGCCTTCGCCACGATATCGGTCCCGATATTGCCATTGCCGCCCGCGCGGTTGTCCACGATCACGGGCTGGCCCCAGGTTTCGGTGAACTTCTGGGCGATCGCGCGGGCGAAAATATCGGTGCCCCCGCCGGCGGCGAAAGTGACGATGAAGCGGATGGGTTTTGCCGGGTACGCGGGCTTGTCGGCGGCGGACACGAGGCCAGTCAACGCGAACAGGGCGCCCGCAAGGAACCGCGCAGACCGACTGGATGTTCTGGACACGGGTTTCCTTCTCCTTGTATACGGTGAGAGGTGTTTCTAAATATCGCCGCCGCCAAGGATCTCCGCCACCTCGACGCGCCGACCCTCGCGCGACGACTTGATGCCTGCTCTCAGCACAGCGAGCGAACGGGTTGATGCTTCGCCGTCCATCTCCGGCTTCCCCTTTCCGCGCACGGCATCGGCGAATTCCTCCAGCTCCTCGCGGATGGTGTCGTTCTTTTCGCAGGGTACCGGATTCGAGCTCTTGCTCCCGCGCTTGAGGAAGCGCAGCCCGTGGTGCAGGTCGTAGTATGCGCTCGCCTCCTTGCCGTAGATGTTCATGCAGTAGTACTCCGAGGCGGAGGCGTAGCTCGCGTTGAGCGTTGAAAGCGCGCCGTTGTCGTGCTCCATCACGAGGCTCGCGACGTCCGGGTTGTCGCCGGGCAGCACGAGCTGGGCGAGCCGGCCGTTCACGGCCTTGATCGGACCCATCAGGTACTCGAGCACGTCGGTGTAATGGATGCCGATCTGCAGCATGACGCCGCCCGGCATGCCTTCAGCCGTGTAACGCCATGAGTTGAGATCGAACTGGCCCAGCCGGTCGCGCGAGATATTGGCCTCGGCGTTGACGAGCTTGCCGAACGCCCCGTCGTCGATCTGCCTGCGGACCCAGCGGAAATGGCTTTCCTTGCGCCGCTGGTAGCCGAGCGCGAGCACGACGCGCGCCTTGCGGCAGGCTTCCGTCAGGGCGCGGGCGTCAGCGATGGTGTTGGCGATCGGCTTGTCGAGAAAGACGTGCTTGCCGGCCTGGGCCGCCGCGCGTGTCGTTTCCAGGTGCACGTTGTTCGGCGTCGTGTTGATGACCGCCGCGATGCTGCGGTCGTTCAGGATGTCGTCATACGAGGCGGCAGGCTTGCAGCCATACTTCCCGGCAAAAACCTTGCGCTTTTCCTCCGAGCGCGTGTAGCAGGCTGCGATTTCGAACTGGTTCGAGCGCTTCATGGCGTCAGCCAGCACGTCCGACCACCAGCCCATTCCAATACACGCTACTTTCAGCGGTTGTTGTGCCATCTATGCCGGTTCCTTATTCAGCCGAAGAAGTGACTCGTCGCTCGTTTCTCGTTTAATAAGCTGAAACCTCGTTACGTATCTTGCGTCACGAGAAACGAACAACGAGAAACGAGTCATTTTTTGTCGACCTGCCAAGTGGCGCCAATCGCCTCCACCGCCTCGCGCGCGAATTGATCGTCGAGCTCCCAGGTGGCGCCGGAGACGCCGATGCCGCCCACGCATTCGCCGTCGAAGATGATCGGGTAGCCGCCTTCCATCGCGGTCCAGCGCTCTGCTCCCGCCGCGAGCGCGAGCCCCAGGGCGTGCATCGTGTCGAGCGCCTGCCCGGCCGCGCCTTTCATCGTCGTGGGCCGCTTGTTGGAAGCCGCGCAGACCGCTTTGGTGGTGGAGGAGTGGACGGTGTGAAAGCGGCCGCCGTCCATGCGCTGGATGAGGACCGGATGGCCGCCGGCGTCCACTATGGAAACCGCCACTGCGTATCCGGCGCGCTCGGCGCGGGCCGTGGCGGTTTCCATCATTTTTTTGGCTCCGGCGAGCGTGAGACGTTTGCTGTTCGTGAAGTACATTTGGCCCCCTCAAATTATGGAAACGGCCGAATGCCGTTTCCATCTATAATCAACCCTATTTTCCAGCATTCCCGCGGCACGTCAATGAAGCAAGCAGCTGGCGAAGACAACTACGGCGAATTGCGCGAAGGCGTGCGGG
>JBGQGU010000026.1:0-13158 GCA_041497655.1 Gammaproteobacteria bacterium | reverse complement strand
GGTGCTGGGGGCGGCCTGCTCCGTGACGCGGCTCGCGATGTTGACGGTATCGCCCCACAGATCGTAGATGAACTTCTTCATGCCGATCACCCCCGCCACCACCGGCCCGGTGCCGATGCCAACGTGGATCTGAAGGCGCGCGTTCTTGATGCCCGAAAGCGTCTCCATATAGTCGCGCATCTCGAGCGCCATGCCACAGATCGCGCTGCAGTAGTCCAGGTCGAGAACCGCGGCACCTGGGGCCCGGTGGTGCTCGTCGAGACCACCCGCCACCATGTAGGCGTCCCCGATGGTCTTGATCTTCTCCAGCCCGAACTTCTCGGCGAGCTGGTCAAAGTGCGAGAACACCTCGTTCAGCAGCGTCACCATGAACTTGGGCGGCATCTCTTCCGAGAGGCGCGTGAAATCGATGATGTCGGCGAACATGACGGTGACGTCGGAGAAACCGTCGGCGATGGTCGTATGCTGTTCCTTGAGGCGCTGGGCGATCGGGCCCGGCAGGATATTGAGCAGCAGGCGCTCCGATTTTGCCTGCTCCTCCTGGAGCAATTTGAATTGCTCATCGAGCCGCGCCTGCAGCTTGTCACGCTGATTGACGAAGTAGCTGATCAGGAAGTAGACGATCGTGGACACCGCGGCGAAGTTCAGCGAGAAGAACACGGCGACCGACTGCATGGTGACGCCCTGCTGCACGCCGTCGCCCAGGTAGTAATCGAAGAAGCCGGAGATCGCGGTCATCACGATGTAGGCGAAGAACCACGGCAGCGACTCGCGCGGTCCCTGGAAAATCATGACGCCCAACGGCGCGAGCAGGGCCCACAGCATCACGCCCGACGAGCTCACGTAGCTGCCGATGCTCCACTGCATGATGAACGGCACGAACAGGAACAGGCTCACCTGGATGAAGCGGAACAGTTCGAAGTTGCGCTTCCACAGATAGAGCCCGAGCGAGCCCGCCGAGAGCACCAGGTAGGTGAGCGGCACCGTGGCGGAGAACTTGATGCCCATCGCCCAGTAGATGGCGAGCCACAGCATCGCGCCGAAGCCCATCAAGCCGGAGGCGAAGATGGCCAGGGTTTTATTGAGCTTATCCTGCTCGCTGTCCTCGCTGGAAATGACGCGCCGGCCCAGATTGCCCAGCCAGCCGCCCGGATCACCCGCCATTGCTTCTCCCATGGAAAACCGCAACCGGAACGGAGGTCCGCTCATGCGGATGCGATCGTGGATGCAATTCTACTTGCGTACCGCGTTTACCACCAGTCGCAACCGCGTCTGGCTTGTTCCGGATTCCGGACTCCAGATTCCGGATTCCGGACTCCAGGTTCCGAATTCCGGGTTCCCGGTTCCGGCTTCGGCGTTTGTCATTGAACATTGAACGTTGAACTTTGAACCTAGAACTCCAAACCCGTTAGAATAGCGCCTTTCGGCGGAGCCGCTCCATGTCTTCAATGGCCGATCGCGACGGGCACATCTGGTACGACGGCAAGCTCGTGCCCTGGCGCAGCGCGACCACGCACGTGCTCACCCACACGCTGCATTACGGCATGGGGGTGTTCGAGGGGGTGCGCGCCTACAAGACGGCAAACGGCACCGCGATCTTCCGCCTGCGCGAACACACTGACCGCCTGTTCCGCTCGGCGCACATCAACGGCATGCCCCTTCCCTACGACAAGCCGACGCTGACCGAGGCGCAGAAGGAAGTCGTGCGCGCCAACAAGCTGGAGGCCTGCTACATCCGCCCGATTGCGTTCTACGGTTCCGAAGCCCTGGGCATCTCGACGAAAAACGTGCGCGTGCACGTGGCGATCGCCGCCTGGCCATGGGGCGCCTACCTGGGGGCGGAGGCGCTCGAGCGCGGCATCCGCGTCAAGATCTCTTCCTATGCGCGCCACCACGTGAACGTCACGATGTGCCGCGCCAAGTCCGTCGGCACCTACATGAATTCCATCCTCGCGCACCAGGAGGCGGCGCAGGATGGCTACGACGAGGCGCTGCTGCTCGATGTGGACGGGTTCGTGGCCGAGGGATCGGGCGAGAATATCTTCATCGTGCGCAACGGCACGCTCTACGAGCCGGAGCTCACTTCGGCGCTCGAGGGCATCACGCGCGACGCGGTGATCCGCATGGCGCAGGACTTCGGCATGCCGGTCATCGCCAAGCGTATTACGCGCGACGAGGTTTATTGCGCCGACGAGGCGTTCTTCACGGGCACGGCGGCCGAGGTGACGCCGATCCGCGAGCTCGACAACCGCGCGATCGGCAGCGGCAAGCGCGGCCCGGTCACGGAAAAGCTGCAGAAGACGTTCTTCGACTGCGTGACGGGTAAATCGGACAAATACCGCGACTGGCTCACGCCCGTCGCCGGGTAGCGGTCGCCATGCCCGAACAGGCCGCCAACACTCAGCGCAACATCGAGGTCACCGCGGCGGAGCTGCCGCTGCACTGCCCGATGCCGTCCATGCTGCTGTGGAACGCGCACCCGCGGGTGTTCCTGCCGATCGAGAAGACCGGCGAGGCGCTCTGCCCCTATTGCGGCACCCGCTATACGCTCAAAGCCGGCGCCACGGCGCGCGGACATTAGCATCCGCTGCGCCGAGTGATAAGTTTTGAGTTTTGAGTGATGAGTTGTCATCTACCTCGCAACCGACACACTCAACACTCAACACTCAGCACTCAACACTGAGCCACGAGGAGAACCGCGTTATGCGCATTCTCGTCGTGGCGCCTAGCTGGGTTGGCGACACGGTGCTGGCGCAGCCGCTCTTCAAGCTGCTGCATGCGCGCCATGCCGGCCTCGCGCTCGACGTGCTCGCCCCCCGCTGGACGTTCGCCCTCCTTGAGCGGATGCCCGAGGTGCGGCGGGCCATCGAGAGCCCGTTCATCCACGGCGACCTCAGGTTCGGCGAGCGGCGCCGGCTGGGTCATGCTCTCGCCACGGAAGGCTACGACCAGGCGATCGTGCTCCCCAACACGTTCAAGTCCGCGCTGGTCCCGTTCTTCGCCGGCATCCGGACCCGGACCGGCTACCTCGGGGAGCTGCGGCATTGGATATTGAACGATGCGCGCAGCCTGGACCAGGAGCGCCTGCCGCAGATGGCGCAGCGCTACGCGGCGCTGGGCTTGCCGCGCGGCGAGGCGCTGCGGCTGCCGCTTCCCGCGCTCGCCCTGCGGGTAGACGAGGCGGGGCGCCGCGCCCTGCTTGCCCGGCTCGGGCTCGGACGCGGCCGGCCGGCGGCGGCGCTGTGCCCGGGAGCGGAGTACGGGCCGGCCAAGCGCTGGCCGGCGCGCTATTTCGGGGAGCTCGCGCAAGGGCTCGCCGCGCACGGCTGCGAGGTGTGGCTGATCGGCTCGAAAAACGACAGGCGGGCGGGCGCCGAGATTGAACGGTTCGCGGGCGGTATCTGCCGCAACCTGTGCGGGGAGACGACGCTTGCCGACGCGATCGACCTGCTCGCATCCGCTTCGCTCGTCGTCAGCAACGACTCCGGGCTGATGCACCTGGCGGCGGCGCTCGGCCGGCCCCTCATCGCCCTCTACGGCTCCAGCAGCCCGGACTTCACCCCCCCGCTCTCGCCCAACGCCCGGATCCTCAAGCTCGATCTGCCGTGCAGCCCGTGCTTCCAGCGCGAGTGCCCGCTCGGCCACTTCAATTGCATGATGCAGCTCACGCCCGACCGCGTTCTGGGCGCGGTTGATTTTGATAGAATTTACTAGGAATTTGCCGGACTTGGCTCCGGCAAATTCCTAATGGAGAATTCCCCTCGGAACCGATGCCGATGAACAAGGCGAACATCCAGCGACTGGTTCGACGAAACGGAGACATACCCCGGAAGGCCACGCGGGTTATCTCTTGCTCCTATTGGAAACAGCTTTTCATAAGGAGTTTGGCGGCCTGAGGGCCGGCAAACTCCTGCCCGGATGAAAAAAGCACTGTTCGCCAGTCCGCAGGACGCCGAATCCGCGTTCTACGAGGCTCTCACCAAGGCCGACCTGGATGCAATGATGGCGGTATGGGCCGATGATGACGACATATACTGCGTGCATCCCAATGGTGCGCGCAGCTCCGGCGTCGAGAGCGTGCGCGAATCATGGCGCCAGATCTTCGCCAGCGGGCAGACGCTGCGCTTCCAGCTGCGCGAGAGCCAGACCGTGCAGGGCATGATGCTCTCGGTGCACAGCGTCTACGAGCACATCACGATCGCCGGGGAAACGCGGCCGCGCGGACCGATGATCGCCACCAACGTTTTTCTCAGGACCGAGCGCGGCTGGCGCATGGTCGCGCACCACGCCTCGCCCGCGCCCGCCGCGGTGGAACCCGAGCCGCGACGGGCGGCACCGCCCAAGACGCTACACTGAGAGCAGTTTTGAATTTTAAGTTTTGAATTTTGAGTTGTTAGTGCTGAGTGTTTAGTATTAGTACCAGGTCGGTTGTAACTCAACATTCAACACTCAACATTGGGGTACATAATGAGCAACACGGATTTTGGAAAGCCCGAAGTCATCGTAGTCGGCGCCGGCAACGCCGCCTGCAGCGCGGCGCTCGCCGCGCGCGAGGGCGGCGCGTCCGTCATCATCCTGGAGGCCGCGCCCGTCGAGGACTGCGGCGGCAACAGCCGCTACACGGCGGGCCTCATGCGCGTGGTCTACAACGGCGTCGAGGACCTGGCGCAGTTGATCCCCGATCTCACCGAGGAGGAGAAGAAGACCCATGACTTCGGCTCCTACACCGCCGAGCACTACTACGACGACATGGGCCGCATCACCCAGTACCGCACCGACCCCGATCTGTGCGAGATCCTGATCTCGCGCAGCTTCGAGACGCTGGTGTGGCTGCGCAAGAAGGGCGTGCGGTTCCAGGCCAGCTACGGCCGCCAGTCGTACAAGGTGGAAGGCAACCGCTACAAGTTCTGGGGCGGGCTCGCGGCGGAGACCTGGGGCGGCGGGCCAGGACTGATCGAGAACGAGCACAAGGCCTGCGCGCGCGAGGGCACCAGGATCTTCTACGAGACACCGGCCGTTAGTTTGATCACCCACGATGACGGCGTCGTGCTTGGCGTGCGCGCCAAGCACAAGGGCAGGAACGTGGAAATCCGCTCCAAGGCGGTGGTGCTCGCCTGCGGCGGCTTCGAATCCAGCGCCGAGATGCGCGCGCGCTACCTCGGCCCGGGCTGGGACCTCGCCAAGGTGCGCGGCACGCGCTACAACACGGGCATCGGCATCAGGATGGCCCTCGAGGCGGGCGCCATGCCCTACGGCCACTGGTCTGGCTGCCACGCGGTGGGCTGGGACATGAACGCCCCCCCGTTCGGCGATCTCGCGGTCGGCGACCAGTTCCAGAAACACAGCTACCCATGGGGCATCATGGTGAATGCCCGCGGCGAGCGCTTCGTGGACGAGGGCGCGGACTTCCGCAACTACACCTATGCCAAGTACGGCCGGGTGGTCCTCGAGCAGCCGGGCATGTTCGCGTGGCAGATTTTCGACGCCAAGATCATCCCCATGCTGCGCGATGAGTACCGCATCAAGCAGGTGACCAAGGTCCGGGCCGACACGCTCGAGGAGTTCGTGAAGAAGCTCGAGGGCGTGGACGCCGCCCGCTGCCTGCAGGAGATCCAGGAGTACAACAAGGCGGTGCGCACCGACGTGCCCTTCAACATGGCGGTCAAGGACGGGCGCTGCACCGTGGGCCTGAAAATCAACAAGTCCAACTGGGCGAACACCATCGACCGGCCGCCGTTCGAGGCCTACGGCGTGACCTGCGGCGTCACCTTCAGCTTCGGCGGCGTCAAGATCAGCAGGGAAGGCGAAGTCGAGGACACCGCCGGCAAGCCCATTCCCGGGCTCTACGCTGCCGGCGAGCTGGTGGGCGGCATCTTCTATCACAACTACCCGGGCGGCACCGGGCTCACCTCCGGCGCGGTGTTCGGCAGGCTCTCCGGCACGAGCGCCGCGGCCTACGCCAAGAGAGCATAGCTCAAGCCCCAAACTCCAAGCACCAAGCACCAAATTACAAACAAGCACCAATTTGCGAAGCACAAAATTCCAAACGTTTGGACATTGTGGCTTGGCAGTTGTGAGTTATTTGGAATTTGGAGTTTGGAATTTGGAACTTTGCTCAGGATACGGACGCTGGCTCTGTGGCGGTCGGCGCAGCGGTAGAATCGCGCGATAACTTGTTCCCCTCCTTATCGAGGAGGGGTGGCGCGAAGCGACGGGGTGGTGGGAAAACGAGCTTTCTTCCTCATGCCTCCGCCCTCATCCCTCATCGCTCATTCCTCATCCCTCGATGGCGCGCCCTACAGCGCGCCATGGTGGCTCCCCGGCGGGCACGCGCAAACCATCTATGCCGCGCTGGCCGTGCCGCGGCCGCGCGTTGCCTACCGGCGTGAGCGCTGGGACACGCCGGACGGCGACTTCATAGACGTCGACTGGGTCGACGAGCAGTCGGCTGTCAGCCATCAGCCGTCAGCTTCAGCTGCCGTCGGAAAAGCGCCGCTGGTGGTTCTGTTTCACGGATTGGAGGGGAACTCGCGAAGCCACTACGCGTTGAGCCTGATGGCGGCGGTGAGGGACGCGGGCTGGCGCGGGGTCGTCGCCCACTTTCGCGGCTGCGGCGGCGAGCTGAACCGCCTGCCGCGCGCCTACCACTCCGGGGACAGCGCCGAGGTGGACTGGGTGCTGCGGCGGTTGAAGCGCGGCAACCCCCTGCTGCATGCCGTCGGCTTCTCGCTGGGCGGCAATGCGCTGCTGAAGTGGCTCGGCGAAGCCGGCGCCGCCGCGGGTGAAGTGGTGGATCGGGCCGCGGCTGTGTCGGCGCCGGTTGATTTAACGGCCGCCGGGAACGCACTGGATTGCGGATTCAATCTGGCCTACACGCGCCACTTCCTGGCCAGCATGAAGAGAAAGGCGCTCGACAAGCTCAGGTACTACCCAGGGCTATATGACGCCGTGCGCGTGCGCGCGGCATACACGCTGCGCGAATTCGACGACACCGTCACTGCGCCGCTGCACGGCTTCGCGGGCGTGGACGACTACTGGGCACGCGCGAGCGCAAAGCCGTGGCTGCACCGGATCGAGGTGCCGGTGTTGATGGTCAACGCCAGGGATGATCCGTTTCTGCCGTCCAGCGCACTCCCCGCGCCGCATGAGGTTGCCCCCTCGGTCCTGCTCGAGCAGCCGGAGCAAGGCGGCCACGTCGGCTTCGTCAGCGGGCGCTTTCCGGGTAATCTCGACTGGCTGCCTGCACGCGTGCTGGAATTTTTCGGCGTAAGCGCCGAAAAATCATGACGGGCTACGGGATTTTCGAACCCCGATTCACGAATCACGAATCACGATTCACGCTCTTTCCGGTCACCGGACCGTCGGCAGCGCGATTTCACCCGCGAATGGTCTTCATCACCCCGGCGTCCTTGAATACGGCCTGCGGGCCGCCCTCGTAGATGATTTCACCGCGATCGATTGCGTAGAGGCGATCGGCGATGCGGGTCGCCGTCATCAGGTTCGACTCCGCGATCAGGAGCGAGATGCCCATCGACTTGATCTTCTTCACCGCGTCGATGAAGCGGGTCACGACCACCGGTGCCAGCCCCTCGAACGGTTCATCCAGCAGGAGGATTGACGGCGAGAGCGCCATGGCCCTCGCGATTGCGACGATCTTCTTCTGACCGCCGCTCAGGTGCAGGCCACGCCTCTGCATCAGCGCTTTCACTTCCGGAAAGACCGCAAAGATCCGCTCTTCAACATCGGCCTGGGTGGCGCGTCCGTTTCCCGCGGGGACAGAGTGTCCAAGCCACTCGCAAATGTGAAAATTCTCCGCCACGCTGAGATCCGGAAAGATTCCCGCGTCCTCGGGCGCATACCCGATGCCGAGGCGCGCGCGCTGAAAAGCCGGCATACGGGTGATCGCGCGGCCCTGAAAGCTGACGGCGCCCGCGCGCGCGGGCAGGAGCCCCATGATGGTTTCGATAGTGGTGGTCTTCCCGGCGCCATTCCGGCCGACCAGCACAACCGACTCCGCGTCCGCAACGCGCAGCGACACGCCGCGGAGCACTTGCACCGGGCCGCGCCAGGTGTCGATGCGATCAATGTCCAGCATGATTTTCGTTTTCGAAGGCCGGTTCACCGGTGACGTGCGTCCCGATGAGCGTCGTCGTCACTTCATCGTTGCGGCGGATCTCGTCCGGAGTTCCGTCCGCCAGGATCGACCCCTGGTGCATGACGACGATGCGCTCGGAATAGCGGAAGACGATGTCCATGTCGTGCTCGATGATCACGACCGTGATCCCCCCCGCGCGCACGATGGCGCTCACGATGTCCATGATCGGCGCCTTCTCGCGCGTGGAGACGCCGCTGGTCGGCTCGTCGAGGAACAGGAGCTTCGGCCGCAGCGCGTAGGCCACGGCGACGTCGAGCAGTTTGCGTTCCCCGTGAGAGATCGCCCCGGCAGGGATTGCCGCCTTGCCGTCCAGACCGAATTGGCGGAGCACGCCCTGCGCTTCCTCCCACACCGCGCGGTCCCGGCTCGCCAAAGCCGCGAGCTTGAGGGTCTTGCCCTCGCGCGAGAAGATGGACAACGCCACGTTATCCAGGCAGCTCAACTGATCGAACAGGTTGACGAGCTGGAAGCTGCGCGCAATGCCCGCTTTGATGCGCTCGTACGACGATTGGCGCGTGACGTCCCTCTCCTCGAACACGATTCTCCCGCTGTCGGGCCGGTAGAGGCCGCTCACCAGATTGACGAGCGTGGTCTTGCCGGCGCCATTGGAGCCGATGAGCGAGAGCACTTCGCCCTGCTTCACGACGAAATCGACGCTGTTGACGGCGCGGTTGTCGCCGAACGATTTCGCAAGTACCTGGGTCTCCAGAAGGCTCATATCAGCGCGGTCTCCGCACTTTTGCAACCAGAAGTTCAACCATCCCCATGATTCCCTTCGGCAGCGCCAGCACCAGCACCACCAGCACGGTGCCGAGCAGCAACTGCCAGTACACCGTGAACCCGACCGCATAGGTCTTGAGATAGGTGAACGCCACGGCGCCGACGATGGGGCCAATAAAGCTGTTGAATCCCCCGAGCACGGCCATGAAGACAATCTCACCGGAGAAGGTCCACACCAGGACGTCGGGGGTCGCGAGCCCGTTGAGCGGCGCCCACAGGGCACCCGCCACGCCGGCGAAGGCGCCGGACACCACGAACGCGATAAGCCGGTAGCGCCGGATGCGGATGCCAATGAACTCGGCGCGGGTTTCGTTGTCGCGGATTGCCTGCAAAGCCTTGCCGAACGGCGAGTGCACGATCACCCACATGACGATCACGCAGACGGCAAAGACGGCAAGCACGTAGTAGTAGTATTGAAAGGCGAGAAACTCCATCTTGTCGGCGAGTGGGGCGGCCCCCAGCAGGCTTGGCGTGGGTATTCGCAGACCGTCGGTACCCCCGGTCACCCAGAAGAACTTGAACGCAAGGCTCCACAGTACCTGGGAGAGAGCAAGCGTCAGGATGCCGAAGAAGATCTTCGTATAGCGCACACACACGACGCCGAACAGGAGCGAAATGATCACGGAGATGAGCACGGAGCCCGCCAGAAACAGTTCCATCGAGGCGACCTTGAAGTACTTGACCATGAACGCAACCGTATAGGCGCCAGCGCCAAAATAGGCCGAGTGGCCGAACGAAAGGAGACCGGTATAACCCAGCAGTAGGTTGAAGCCAAGCACCGCGATGCCGAACACGAGTCCGTACATGAGCGTAAGCGTATGAAACGGGCCGACCACATGGGGGGCGGCCAGCAGCGCAATGGCGAGGGGAATTGCCCAGGCCAGGGTCAGCAACGTGGAGCGGGATTTGGGCATGGCCATATCAAGGTTCAAGCGCGGCCGAAGAGTCCCGCGGGGCGCACGAGCAGCACGATGGCGGCGATGAGGTAGAGCACCGCCAGCTCGATCTCCGGAAACAGCGCGACACCCGCCTCCCGCACCACACCTACGATGAGCGCCCCGGCGAACGCGCCCTCCAGGCTGCCGAGACCACCGATGACCACGACGACGAAGGCGAGGATCAGCGCGTCCACGCCCATACCCAGCACGGCGGACTGGCCGGGCACCACGATGGCCCCGCCGAGCCCGGCCATGAAGCAGCCGATGGTGAACGCCTGGATGTAAATCCGGTTTACGTTCACGCCGAGCGCCGAGGCCATGCGCATATTCTGGGAAGTCGCGCGCAGGACCACCCCGAACCGGGTGCGGTAGATGAACGCCCAGAGAAACAGCGCCGCGAAAATTCCCACCGCGATGACGGCCAGGTTATACATCGGATAGCGGGAGCCACTGATCGTGATGCTCCCGAAGCTTTCGTACACCGTGCCCGCCGAGAGCGGATTCGGTCCCCACACCAGGTGTATCAGATCCTCGAGGACCATCAGCAGGCCAAAGGTCACCAATAACTGGTATTCCTCGGGGCGCTTGTAGAACGGCCGCAGCAGCGTGGGCTCGAGGACGGCGCCCACTGCCGCGGCCGCGATCGCGCCGACCGGCAGCAGGAGGTAGAGGACCGCGTTCGGCGCACCCGCAGCCGCGGCCGCGCCGATCGCCCACGCCGTCACGTATGCGCCGATCGCGTAGAGGTTGCCATGCGCCAGGTTAAGGATGCGCATCACCCCGTAGATCAGGCTGAGACCACCGGCGATCAAGAAGAGCACCGAGCTGTAAAGCAGCGCGTTCAAGCCGTGAATGACTAGAAACTCCATGCTAGTGCCGTTCCAACTATTTGCGGGCAATCCAGTCAGTTCTAGATGCCCTGATTACCGCCAGCAGGCAAGCCCCGTTCCAATTCTACCGGGCAATCGAATGGCGCCTTCGCGACCAGCAAATTGGAACGGGGCAAGCCGCCCAAGTTTGGAGAAACAAGTTGGAACGGCACAAGGCGCCTTCTCATAATCAGAGCATGGTTCAAAAGCATCAAAAACCTAGGAAACCTCCGATGAACGCCGATAAACGCGGACGGGTACCTCTGCTGATGACTTCTTCGGGGTTCGATTTATCTGTGTTCATCTGTGTTCATCTGCGGTTCCATTCGGCTTTTCAATATAGCTTCTAGGAATCGGGGCTCGTGCCGGGGCTCAGGAGCCGCCCGCGACACGGTGCTCGAAAATCTTTATCTCCGGATTCACGCTGTTTCCCCCGACGTACAGCGCCGTCATGACATGGTACCGCCCCGGCGCAGGCAGTTGCTTGAGGTCCAGGACAAACCGTCCGCTCGGGTCGAAAGGTTCAGCGCCGGTGCGAACCACCTTTCCGTCGGGGCCGACGATGACATACCGGCATTCCGGACGTTCACGCTCGCCGAGATCCCGCGACGCAGGGCCCAGCGCGGTGCGCACGATTTCGTAGCTGCGCTGAAACTTGGAGACGCGTTCCACATCAGCCCGCATCTCCATGCGAGCACCGCGATTCTCGACCTTCGAGAAATACGCCCGCAGTGGAATGGCGAGGTAATCAAACGTGCCCAGGCCCACGGGGTAGCTGAGATCCCGAAACACCTGCAGCACCGCGGCGTCGCCAGACCACGACTCCAGACGGTACGGTCCATTCGTGATCAGAAAGTGGCCGTGCTGCGCATGGAAGCGAGCGAGCGCAGTCCACCGTTCCCGCGCTTCGTCCACGCTCACCAGCCCTTTCAGCGCCTCGGGCCGGTATGCTTCGAGGCGCAAACTTTCGGCCAGGGCAGCCAGGCGCCTGCCGGTTTCCTTGTCGCGAACCAGATCGAGCCACGGCACCCCGCGGCGCTGCGCTTCACCTTCGGTAAACGCTGCGATCCCGCGCCGCACCGCTTCTTCCATGAGCACGATGACCTCCCACGGGAGCGTGGACCAGGGTGGCGCGATCGAAGTCTCTTCCCACGGGTCGTTCGAACGCGGATCAAGGTACAGCGAGCGCAGCCTTTGATCCGTTCTGGATCGCTCCCACGGGTCGCTCAAGCGGTGGTTAAGGTAGACGTCGACCACGGGCGTCCGATAGCTGAACTTGAGATCGGCGCCGTAGTTCATGACCTGCTCCTCGACGCGGACCACCTTGAAACCTGCCAGCCACTCCCTCACCAGCGCAGTGGAGCGGGCAACGGACGGGTCGAAGGCGCCGCTCGCCCCGGGGCCCTGCATGCCCCAGCGAAATGCAAAGATGTACGGGTAGATGATGTCGGCCACGCCGGTATGAATGCCATGGTGGAATGCAGAGAGCCTGACGGAATAGCGAAACTGCTGCTGCGCGATTTGGCCGCTGCCAACCGGATGCAAGAGCCCGGTTCCCGGTTCCGGTCTGACAGCGTCCTTGGGTATCGCTACAGCGACCGCGACCGGCTTCGGATTCACGCTGACGCGATTGGGAATCCAATTTCCGCCACGGGGCGCGGGCAGCAGCGCGAAATCCCCCACCGCGAGCCACAGCATCCGGCCGAACGCGTCGTTGAACCCGCCCACCGGGTTCCACGCCGCGGCCGGTTTCGTCGCGATCCCGAGCCGCAACCAGCCGTTCCACATGAAATCCTTGAGCTTGACGGTGCGCGCGAACAGCGGCGATTCGAATCCCGAGTGCGAATCGAATGCAACGTTCTCGACGCCGTTCGAGTAATCCGCGTTGAAATGTTCGCGCCTGAGCCGATAGCCGACGACCATCCGCCCGCAACCGGCGACAAGTGTTGAGACGAGAGCGCGTTCCAAATTGATTCGCTCCGCCGGCTCACGGTACTCGCCATTCAGCAGGCGCAAATTGACCGAATCAGCAGCCGTGCGTGCGGCACCGTCCTGCGGTCGTCCGGCGAACAGCAGGTACGCCTGAAACCAGCCCTGCTTGACCCACGGCGGCGTTGACCACCCGCCGAGCGCAAACCCGTTTGCCGCCGCGAGCTGATTGAGATCAATTTCTTCCAGCGTGACATCCCATTCGCTCCCTTGCGCTCTCCAGCGCGCCGGAAGCAACGATTGCGCCAGTGGTCCTTTGGCGCGGATCCGGAAGGAGCGGCCTGCGGCTCCGTCGCCGCCACCCGCCGCAAACCGTGCCCGGGCCTGTTGCGCGAGATCGAAGTGCTGGAGGTAGTCGGCGTGATAAGGCGTGACAGGGTAGGGATGGAGTACGAAGTCCGCGATGCCCGGTGCGAGCGCGCCAACG
>JBGQGU010000025.1:0-13214 GCA_041497655.1 Gammaproteobacteria bacterium | reverse complement strand
CCGCTTGTCGCCGCCGAAAGCGGGAAAAAAATCGCCACATCTCGTTGTTGGCGTCTATGACGGTCGTGCCGGCACCGAGGAGCAGCGGCAGGTAATCCTGCACGCCTCCCGGCCACACATGCCCCGCCCCGGTGAGCTTCCACAGCACGACCTGCGTCCCGTCACGGCATGGCGTGTAGGTATAGCGCGTTGCTGTGTGTGCAGCGTCCACCGCGCCGGGCCGGCCGCTCACCGGACCCACGACTTCCGGTCGCACGGGGCAGCCATTGTGGGCAATCCACTTTTCGAGCATGACGTCCACCGGCTCGTGCAAGACGCGCGTGTTGGTGAAGGGAAACGCCGGGCCAAGTCCGCCGTCGTAGAGCGCGCGCTGATCGTCCACGCTGTGGATGTGCATTACCGGCACCGGCGATGCGGGGGCGAATCGAGGCAACGTCATGGCACCGGCCACTCCGGCCACCGCCGCGATCCGATGCGCTGCCTCGGCCGCGAGGCGATACGCCATCATCGAGCCGTTGGAAAGGCCGGTGGCGTAAATCCGCTCCGGGTCGAGCGGCACGCGCCCTGCGAGATCGTCGAGCAGCACGACTGCGAAGCCTACGTCGTCCACGCGACTCGCCGCCGCCCAGCCGCAGCAGGCGCCGGCGTTCCAGGTGAGCAACCGGCCCCCGATGCCGCCGGTTCCGTTGGGATAAACGGCGATGAAGCCTTCGCGGTCGGCGGTCTCATCCATGCGCGAGTATTGCTTCTGGGCCCTCGCGTGCGCGCCTCCGCCATGAAAATTCAGCACGGCCGGCAGCGGTTCGCCGATCCTGGCCTGTGGCGGCACGTGCACGATGTAGCTGCGGCGCAGTTGCCCGTGCGTCAGCGTGAACTCGTGGTCCCCGGGCGCGAGTGTCGCGGCGCTCGCACCCGCCGCTCCAACCAGCAAGGCAAATACAAGAATGGGCTGGAGTCGACTCACGATCGTGAGCCGATCGAATCTCTTCGAGAGCTCGACAAGTAGGGGGTGCATGTTTCTTAACGCCGTGGTATTACCATATAGTTTATGCTTGGAGCCCGTCCTTCCCCCCGATGAAATTCTGCAGCAATTGCGGCGCGCCGCTCACTCTCAAGGTCCCGCCCGGCGATACCCTGCCACGCTACGTCTGCGACGCCTGCAACACCATCCACTACCAGAACCCGCGGATGGTGGTGGGCTGTATCGCGGAGTGGGAGGACCGCATCCTGCTGTGCCGGCGCGGCATCGAGCCCCGTCACGGGCTGTGGACGGTACCGGCTGGATACATGGAAAACGGGGAAACCACCTTCCAGGGCGCTATTCGCGAAACGCTGGAGGAGGCGAACGCCCGGGTGGAGATCGGCCCGCTCTACGCGCTCTACAACATTCCCCACATCAGCCAGGTCTATATCCTGTTCCGCGCCCGCCTGCTCGATCCCGACGTGCGGCCGGGGGCCGAAACGCTCGAGGCGCGGCTGTTCGCGGAGCGGGAGATTCCGTGGGACCGGATCGCGTTCGCCAGCGTGCGCAATGCTCTCACCCACTATTACGACGACCGCAGGAACGGGGAGTACCCGTTCCACATGGGGACGATCGAGCAGCCCAAGAAACCGTGACTGGTGACTCGTGACTGGTGATTGGTGGCCGCCCTGCGATTCGACGCGAAGCGTAAAATACGCGAATTCCTCAGAGGGCAACGTATGACCGCGCCGATTCCGACCACCAAACCCGCGTTCCAGTGGGAAGATCCGCTGCTGCTCGAGGAGCAGTTGACGGACGAGGAGCGCATGGTGCGCGACACCGCGCGAGCTTACTGCCAGGAGAAACTCATGCCGCGCGTGCTTGAGGCAAACCGGCACGAGCGATTCGACCGTGAGGTCATAAATGAGATGGGCGCGCTCGGCTTCCTCGGCTCGACGATATCGGGCTACGGCTGCGCCGGCGTGAATCACGTGTGCTATGGCCTGGTGGCGCGCGAGATGGAGCGCGTGGATAGCGGCTACCGCTCGGCGATGTCGGTGCAGTCGAGCCTCGTCATGCACCCCATCCACGAATTCGGCAGCGAGGCGCAGCGCCGGAAATATCTGCCCCGGCTCGCGACCGGCGAATGGGTCGGCTGCTTCGGCCTGACCGAGCCGGGAGCGGGCTCCGATCCACTCAGCATGGTTACGCGAGCAAAAAAAGCGGATGGCGGATACGTGCTCCACGGCAGCAAGATGTGGATCACCAACGCGCCGATCGCGGATGTGTTCCTGGTCTGGGCCAAGGACGACAGCGGAGAGATTCGCGGTTTCCTGCTGGAAAAAGGCATGAAGGGGTTGTCGGCGCCCAAGATCGAGGGCAAATTCAGCATGCGCGTTTCGGTCACGGGCGAAATCGTGATGGATCATGTATTCGTGCCGGAGGAGAACCTGCTGCCCGGCGTCTCAGGGCTGAAGGGGCCATTCACCGGGCTCAACAAAGCGCGGTTCGGCATCTCGTGGGGCGCTCTCGGGGCGGCCGAGTTCTGCTGGCACGCGGCGCGCAACTATGTCATGGAGCGCAAGCAGTTCGGCCGCCCGCTCGCCGCCAACCAGTTGATCCAGTTGAAGCTCGCCAACATGCAGACCGAGATCACCCTCGGCTTGCAGGCGGTGCTGCGGCTCGGGCGCCTGATGGATGAAGGGCGTGCCACGCCCGAGATGATCTCGCTCGCCAAGCGCAACTCCGCCGGCAAGTCGCTCGACATCGCGCGCGCTGCCCGCGACATGCATGGCGGCAATGGCATCGCCGACGAGTTCCATGTCATCCGCCACGTGATGAACCTGGAAGCCGTCAATACCTACGAGGGCACGCACGACATCCATGCCCTCATCCTCGGTCGCGCCCAGACCGGAATCGCTGCGTTCAGCTGAGTTCCGGCCGGGTTCAGCGGAGCTTCCGGCGCTTTCCCGGCATGCGCCGGCGCAGGTGCACGGCCTCTTTCTGGCGCGCCCGCATCCGGATGTTGAGCATCTCGACCGCCACCGCGAACGCCATCGCGAAATAGATATAGCCCTTGGGAATGTGGAGATCCCAGCCCTCGCCAATCAGCGCCACCCCGATCAGTATCAGGAACGACAGCGCGAGCATCTTGATCGTGGGATGACGGTCCACGAACTGTCCAATCGGTCCCGCCGCGAACATCATCACTCCAACCGCCGCGACGATGGCGATCACCATGATCGGAATCTGCTCCACCATCCCGACCGCGGTGATGACCGAATCGAGGGAAAACACGATGTCAATGATCGCGATCTGGACGATGACCCCGCCGAAGCTCGCCGCGGCGATCTTCATGCCCCCGCCTTCCTCCGCCTCCTCGCCCTCGAGGGAATTGTGGATCTCGTGCACGCTCTTCCACAGCAGGAACAGGCCGCCGCCGATCAGGATGAGGTCGCGGCCGGAAATGGGCTTGCCGAACACGGGGATCTCGAACAACGGTTCGGTGAGCGTCATGATCCAGACGAGCGAGAGCAGCAGGCCTATGCGCGTCAACATGGCGAACGCCAAGCCGACGCGCCGCGCCAGGCTGCGCTGGCGCTCGGGCAGCCGCCCTGCGAGGATCGTGATGAAGATGATGTTGTCCACGCCGAGCACGATCTCGAGCGCGGTCAGTGTCGCCAGCGCGAGCCAGGCGTGAGGGTCTGTTAGCCATTCCATGGGTCGAGGTCCTCTTGTGCGCGGCGATGGTGGTGGAAATGAAGGCCGCCGTCCGGCAGAATGATACGTGCATGGCCCGACCGAACAAAGCAGCGTCGCACGCTGAATGATGAGCGCCGAACAGGGACGATTGCGCGACTGGATTGGGCGCACCGAAACCCGCGCCGACACGGTGACTGCCTGGCCAGTCGCCGCGCTCGCTGCCACGTTCGATCGCAAGGATCCTGAGCCGCGTCGCGGCGACCCGATCTCCCCGGGCTGGCACTGGCTCTACTTCCTCGAGGCAAAGCCCGCGTCGGAACTGGGACCCGACGGTCATCCGCAACGCGGCGGGTTCCTGCCACCGGTGGAACTCCCGCGGCGCATGTGGGCGGGCGGCAGGATCGAATTCAAGCGCCCGCTGCGGGTGGGTGACGAGATCCGCCGCAATTCCAGGATCTTGTCGATTGAGCCGAAGCAAGGCCGCAGCGGCAGCCTTGTCTTCGTCACCGTGCGCCATTCCGTGTACGCCGGCGGGGAGCCTGCCGTCATCGAGGAGCAAGATATCGTCTATCGCGAGGCCGCTAAGCCCGGGGACCCTCCGCCTCCGCCCAAACCGGCGCCCCGCGAAGCGCTCTGGCGGCGCGAGATCGTGGCCGATCCGGTGATGCTGTTCCGCTACTCTGCCCTCACCTTCATCGGGCACCGCATCCATTACGATCTCGATTACTGCCGCAACGAGGAAGGCTATCCCGGGCTCGTCGTGCACGGACCCCTGCAGACCATTCTCCTGCTGGACCTCGCCCGGCGGCAGGAGCCGCGACCGGTCAGAAGGCTCGAATACCGTGCGCTCCACCCGCTGTTTCACTTCGAGCGCTTTACGGTCAACGGCAATCCAACCCGGGATGCGTCACAAGCAGAACTCTGGACGGCCAATTCCGCCGGGAACTATGCGATGGCCGGGACTGCCTATTTTTAAACGGGTTGTGCAACGCGGAAACCCATTACATTGACCCCGGTATGGCGTCAGCTTTCCGTAAGAAAGCCTTTTCAATTCGGTCACTTAGGCGTAACATCTGCGCCACCGTTGAGGTGGCCGGTGGTGTCATCCCGCCGGGTCGCAGCATCGTTAAAGCAAAAAGTGCCATAACGAGGGAGTTGGATGAAACCCACCGACATCGGTGCGCCTGACTACTTTCACAAGGTAGTGGATTGCCAGTGGGCGTGCCCCGCCCACACTCCCGTTCCCGAATACATCCGGATGATCGCCGCAGGCCGTTACGGCGATGCCTACATGGTCAATTGGTACTCGAACGTCTTCCCCGGCATCCTCGGCCGCACCTGCGACCGCCCGTGCGAGCCGGCTTGCCGCCGCGGACGGGTCGAGGATCGCAATGCGGAAAAGCCCGAGCCGGTCGCGATCTGCCGTCTGAAACGCGTGGCCGCAGACAACAAGGAAGACATCCGCGGCCGGTTGCCCAAGCCGCCTAAGCAGAAAAACGGCAAGCGTATCGCCTGCATCGGATCCGGTCCCGCTTCCCTCACCGTCGCGCGCGATCTCGTCCCCCTCGGCTATTCCGTCACCGTATTCGATCAGGACCCGCGCGCGGGCGGCATGATCTGGTCGCAGATCCCGCGCTTCCGCCTGCCCGTGGAAGTGATCGACGAGGAAGTGGGCTATATCCTCGACCTCGGGGTCGACTTCAAGCCCGGCGTGCGGATCGACAGCCTGAAACAGCTCATGGCCGAGGGCTATGACGCGATTTTCATCGGCAGCGGCGCGCCGCGCGGCCGCGACCTCGACATCCCGGGCCGCAAGGAAGCCGCCGCCAACATTCACATTGGCATTGACTGGCTGTCGTCGGTCTCATTCGGCCACGTCGACCGCATCGGCAAGCGGGTGATCGTGCTCGGTGGCGGCAACACCGCGATGGACTGCTGCCGCACCAGCAAACGTCTCGGCGGCGAGGACGTGAAGGTGATCGTGCGCTCGGGCTTCGAGGAGATGAAGGCCTCCTCCTGGGAGAAGGAGGACGCCCAGCACGAGGGCATTCCGATTCTCAACTACCTCGCGCCCAAGGCCTTCACGCGCGAGAACGGCAAGCTCACGGGGGTCACATTCGGGAAGGTCAAGGCGGTCTATGACGAAAGGGGGCGGCGCGATCTGGTCCCGACCGGCGAGCCGGATCAGCATTTCGAGTGCGACGACGTGCTGGTCGCCGTCGGCCAGGAAAACGCCTTCCCCTGGATCGAGCGCGACATCGGGATTCAATTCGACCCATCGGGCATGCCGGCCGTCGACAAGATCACCCTGCAGTCCTCCCTGCCCCATGTGCTGTTCGGAGGCGACTCGGCATTCGGACCGAAGAACATCATCTGGGCGGTGGCGCACGGCCACGACGCCGCGATCTCGATCGACAAGCTGTTGAGCGGCGAGGACACCACAGTACGGCCGTCGCCGCTGGTGAACCTCGCGTCGCAGAAAATGGGCATCCACGAGTGGAGCTACGACAACGATGTCTCGCTCGCCGCCCGCTACAAGGTGCCGTGGCGCGACAAGAAGGTGACGCTGAGGGACATCAAGGTCGAAGTCGAGATGGGCTTCGACCCCAGGACCGGCTTCGCGGAGGCGCAACGCTGCCTCAACTGCGACGTGCAGACGGTTTTCACCAGCAAGCTCTGCATCGAGTGCGACGCCTGCGTGGACATCTGCCCGATGGACTGCATCACGTTCACCGACAACGGCGAGGCCGCGGACCTGCGCGGGCGTCTTAACGCCCCGGCAACGACGCTGACCCAGGACCTCTACGTTTCGGACACCCTCAAGACCGGCCGCATCATGGCGAAGGACGAGGACGTGTGCCTGCACTGCGGGCTGTGCGCCGAGCGCTGCCCGACGGGCGCGTGGGACATGCAGAAGTTCCTGCTTGACATGACCCACGCCGGTCCGGCCTGCCGCAGCCCGAAGAGGAAAGCCGCATGAAGCGGATCGAGGCTGTAAACGACTTCGTCGTCATGTTCGCCAACGTTAACGGTTCGGGCTCGGCGAGCGCCAACGAATTGTTCGCGCGCTCGATCCTGCGCATGGGCGTGCCAGTCTCGCCCCGCAACATCTTCCCGTCCAACATCCAGGGCCTGCCGACCTGGTACGAGGTGCGTGTCAACGAGAACGGCTACCAGGGCCGCCGTGGCGGCGTCGACCTGGTGGTGGCCATGAACCCGCAGACGTGGGCGCAGGACCTGAAGGAGATCGAGCCGGGCGGCTACTTGTTCTACGACAATTCAAAGCCGCTGCCGAAGTCGAAGTTCCGCGACGACGTCAACGTCATCGGCATGCCGCTCACCGAGATCTGCAACGCCACCTACAGCGATCCCCGCCAGCGGCAGCTGTTCAAGAACATCGTCTACGTCGGCGCGCTCTCCGCGCTGATGGAGATCGACCCGAACGAGATCGAGAAGCTGTTTTCGGAACAGTACAAGGGCAAGGAGGCGCTGCTGCAATCGAACGTCAAGGCGCTACGGCTCGGCCGCGAGTACGCGCAGCAACACCTCTCCTGCCCGATCGGACTGCGCGTCAAGCGCGCCAACAATGTCGGCAGCAAGATCTTCGTGGACGGCAACACGGCGGCCGCCCTGGGGGCGGTCTACGGCGGCGCGACGGTGTGCGCGTGGTATCCGATCACGCCCTCCTCCTCGCTGGCCGAGGCATTCATCAAGCATTGCCAGAAGTACCGCGTCGACCCGGCCAACGGCAAGAATCGTTACGCGATCATCCAGAGTGAGGACGAGCTCGCGTCGGTCGGCATCGCCATCGGCGCCGGGTGGAACGGCGCGCGCGCCTTCACCTGCACCTCGGGACCGGGCATCTCGCTCATGCAGGAGTTCATCGGGCTCGCATATTTCGCCGAGATCCCGGTCGTGCTGATCGACGTGCAGCGCGGCGGGCCCTCGACCGGCATGCCGACGCGCACCCAGCAATCGGACTTGCTGTCCTGCGCCTACGCCTCGCACGGCGACACTCGGCACGTGATGCTGTTCCCCGAGGATCCGACTGAGTGCTTCGAATTCGCCGCGCAGGCGTTCGACCTCGCCGAGCGCCTGCAGACCCCGGTGTTCCTGATGACCGACCTCGACATCGGCATGAATACGCGGCTCACCGATCCTCTGCAGTGGAATGACTCGCGCGCCTACGATCGCGGCAAGGTAATGGGCTACGAGGATCTCGAGGCCGGCAAGGAATTCGGCCGCTATCTCGACGTGGACGGCGACGGCATCCCCTACCGCACCTATCCGGGCACGCACCCGGCGCGCGGCGCCTACTTCACGCGCGGCACCACCAAGGACCGCTACGCGCGCTACAGTGAGGCCGGACCGGATTACGTCGACAACATGCAGCGGCTGCTCCGCAAGTTCGAAACCGCGAAGCAACTGATGCCCAAGCCCCTGCTGAAGCCGGCCGCGAGACCGGCGCGCTTCGGGGCGATCTATTACGGCTCGACCAGCCCGGCGATGGCGGAGGCCATGGACGTGCTGTCCGCGCGCGGCATCCACGTCAACGCGCTCCGCGTGCGCGGCTTCCCGTTCCAGGACGAGATCGCGGACTTCGTCGCCTCGCACCCGTGGGTGTTCGTGATCGAGCAGAACCGCGATGCGCAATTGAAGACGCTGCTCATCAACGAGGCCAGGGTGAATCCCACGCGCCTGCTTTCCGTGCTGCACTACGACGGCACGCCGATCACCGCGCGCTACATCGTCGAGCAGATCTCGCAGCATGCGGCCGCGCGCACCGTGGTCCCGTTGAAGAAGGTGGTGTCATGAAGGCCGGATTGAGGACTGAGGAATGAGGATTGAGCAATGACGTATATCGCGAAACCGAAGCTGCACCACCCGACGCTCGCCAAGAACAACGTCGGCTACACGCGCCGCGATTACGAGGGAGCGGTGTCGACGCTGTGCGCCGGCTGCGGCCACGACTCGATCTCCGCCGCGATCGTGCAGGCGTGCTGGGAGCTCGACATCGAGCCGCACCGGGTCGCCAAGCTCTCCGGCATCGGCTGCTCGTCCAAGACCCCGACCTACTTTCTCGGCAACTCGCACGGCTTCAACAGCGTGCACGGGCGCATGCCCTCGGTCCTCACCGGCGCCAACCTCGCCAACCGCGATCTCCTCTACCTGGGCGTGTCGGGCGACGGCGACACGGCCTCCATCGGGCTCGGCCAGTTCGCCCACAGCCTGCGGCGCGGCGTGAACATGGTCTATATCGTCGAGAACAACGGCGTCTATGGCTTGACCAAAGGCCAGTTCTCCGCCACCGCCGACAAGGGATCGAAATCCAAGCGCGGCGTCGCCAACACGGATGAGCCGTTGGACATGATCGGGCTGGCGCTGCTACTCGGGGCGAGCTACGTTGCGCGCAGCTTTTCCGGCGACAAGAAGCAGCTCGTGCCGCTCATCAAGGCCGCCATCGAGCACCGGGGAGCCGCCTTCATCGATGTGATCTCGCCGTGCGTCGCTTTCAACAACCACCCGGGCTCGACCAAGAGCTACGACTACGTGCGCGCGCACAACGAGGCGGTCAGCCGTCTCGACTTCATGGAAGGCCGGGAGGAGATCACGGCCGACTACGCGGCGGGCACGGTCATCGACGTGGTGCAGCACGACGGCTCGGTGGTGCGCCTGCGCAAGCTCGCGCCGGATTACGATCCGACCCATCGCGTCAGGGTGATGAATTACCTTCAGGAGCGCGCCGCGGCGGGCGAGGTGGTGACGGGCCTGCTCTACATCCAGCCGGACTCGGCCGATCTCCACCAGCACCTCAACACCGTGGAGACCCCCCTCGGCCAGTTGACCGAGCGCGAGCTGTGCCCGGGCAGCGTGACGCTGGAGCGCATCAACGCCGCATTGCGCTAGAAGTTCCGCGCGTTGAACGGCGCATCGCGTCCGTTCGAACGCACGGAGTTAATCCGGCGCGACGCGTCCGGTATTAACGCTATTTGAGCTTGATCGCCAGCCCGTAGCAGAAGTACCCGCTACCCCACCCGCCAGTATCATTCACGCAGTGCAGGTTGATGACGCCGTTCGCGCCCTCGTCGGCCGCCTTCGAGGTCAGCGCCGCGATCGCACCAGAGGCGTCGTCGTAGGTCGACACCCAGAAGGCCGAGCGCCACGTTTGGGTCCAGATCCGCTTCACCACGGTGTAGCGGTCGAAGGGCAGCTCTGTCGCATCGAATACCTTGACCCGTGCCGCATCGGCGGCAAGTGCGGAGCCACTCGCGACGCAGAACGCGCAAGAGAGCGCTAAGGCAGCGGCTATGGATCGTTTCATTGAGTGAATTATAGGTCTCGGTTATAGTCATGCACCAGCCCCCTCTATGGCCACACCCACCGTAAAGGCGCCCCAACCCCAGGCCGATCACCGGCTCGAGCTGTCCCAGCTGCTCGCGGACCTGGTGACGGACGGGCTGGTGCCGAAGGACGCGGCTGACCAGCTCGCCAGCAACCGCCGCTTCGCGCGAAGCGACACGCACCCGCTGGCGGTGATCGCCGACCAGAAATGGAAGGACCCGCGCCAGCCGCGCAAACTGCTGCATCTCGAGGCCCTCACGCAGTGGTTGGCGGACAAGGTCGAGCTGCCCTACTTCCACGTCGATCCTTTCAAGATCGACTTCGCGGCGGTGACCAAGACCATGTCGAGCGCATATGCCGAGCGCTACCGCATCCTGCCGGTGGCGATCACCACGCGCGAGGTGACCGTCGCCACCTGCGAGCCGCACGTGCGCGAATGGGAGGAGCAGATCCGCCAGGTGCTGCGCCTCGAGATCAAGCGCGTCATCGCCAATCCCCTCGACATCCAGTCGTACCTGGTCGAGTTCTACAACCTGGCGCGCTCGATCAAGGGCGCGACCGCGAAGGACAAGGGCGCGATCAGCGACATCGCCAACTTCGAGCAGCTGGTGCAGCTCGGACGCAGCGGCAAGCTCGACGCCAACGACCAGCATATCGTCCACATCTGCGACTGGCTCTTCAATTACGCGTTTCAGGAACGGGCGAGCGACATCCACCTCGAGCCGCGCCGCGAGGTGAGCAACGTGCGCTTCCGCATCGACGGCGCGCTGCACCAGGTGTACCAGATCCCGACGCCGGTGATGGCGGCGATGGTGAGCCGCATCAAGATACTGGGGCGCATGGACGTGGTCGAGAAGCGGCGCCCGCAGGACGGGCGGCTGAAGACGGTGACACCGGACGCCGACGAGGTCGAGCTGCGGCTCTCCACCATGCCGACGGCGTTCGGGGAGAAGCTCGTCATGCGGATCTTCAACCCCGAGAACCTGGTGAAGAACTACCAGGAGCTCGGGTTCACCGAGGACGACGAGCGCAAGTGGGGCCAGATGGTGAGCCACCCTCACGGCATCATCCTGGTCACCGGCCCCACCGGCTCCGGCAAGACCACGACGCTCTACTCGACGCTGAAGCAGCTCGCCGAGCCCGACGTCAACGTGTGCACCGTGGAAGATCCGATCGAAATGGTCGAGCCGGCCTTCAACCAAATGCAGGTGCAGCAGTCGATCGGGGTCGACTTCGCGAGCGGCATCCGCACCCTGATGCGCCAGGACCCGGACATCATCATGGTCGGCGAAATCCGCGACCTGGCGACCGCCGAGATGGCGATCCAGGCCGCGCTGACGGGCCACTTGGTGCTCTCCACGCTGCACACCAACGATGCGCCTTCGGCGATCACGCGGCTGCTCGACCTCGAGGTACCGTCGTACCTGCTGCAATCCACGATACTGGGTGTCATGGCGCAGCGCCTGCTGCGCACGTTGTGCCTGCATTGCAAGGAACAGCACGAGCTTGACGAATCCGCTTGGGAACACCTGGTGTCCCCCTGGAAGGCGGCCAAGCCCGTGGGAACGACCTATGTCGCCAAGGGCTGCCTCGATTGCCGCATGACGGGGTATTTGGGGCGCATCGGCATTTACGAAACCATGGTGATGACGCCAGAGCTGAAGAAGACGATCACGCCCGAAACCGATCTCGCCGCGCTGCAGGACAGGGCTTACAAGGAAGGCATGAAACCGCTGCGGATCAGCGGCGCGATGAAGGTCGCGGCCGGCCTCACCTCCATGGACGAGGTGCTGCAGACCGCGCCGCCGCCGGCCGGCGACCGGCGGCAGCATCCAAGATAGCTCTCAGCTGTCAGCTCTCAGCCGTCAGCAAATGTCAGCAAGAAACGGGTGGCGGTAGATTCATGTCCGCCGTATGCTGGCGAACATGAATCTTATCGATACCCCGCTAATAGATACTCCGTCCCCCAGGTCCGGTGCGAGGGACTACGAGCGCGTCGCGCGCGCCATCGAATTTCTCCGACGCAACGCCGCGAGCCAGCCGGACCTCACTGCCGTGGCCCGGCACCTGCACCTCAGCGAGCATCATTTTCAGCGCCTGTTCACGCGCTGGGCGGGCGTCAGTCCCAAGCGCTTCGTCCAGTACGTGACCGTCGAGCATGCCAAATCGCGCCTGGCCGCGTCGAGCGGCGTGCTCGACCTTGCCGGCGCGGTCGGCCTGTCCGGCCCGGGACGGCTGCACGATCTCTTCGTGACGCTGGAAGCCATGTCACCGGGGGAATACAAGGCGGGCGGTGCCGGGCTCGCCATCCGCTATGGCGTGCATGAATCGCCATTCGGTGCGGCCCTGGTCGCGGTGACTGCGCGCGGCATCTGCGGATTGCACTTCGTTGACGGGGCCGGCGATGACATCGAGCGGCTGCGCCGGGACTGGCCCGGCGCCGAGCTGCGCCAGGATCGGGACGGCACCGCGCCCGTTTTCGAGCAGCTCTTCCGTCCGCTCTCTTTGCAGCCGGGCCGCCCGCTGGCCCTCCTCGTCAAGGGCAGCAATTTCCAGGTAAAGGTATGGCACGCGCTGCTCGAGCTTCCCTTCGGGTCGCTTGCGACCTACGGCCACGTTGCCGGGCGGATCGATGCCCCGGGGTCGGCGCGCGCGGTCGGCACGGCCATCGGCGCCAATCCCATCGCCTGGCTGATCCCCTGCCACCGCGTGATCCGCGAGTCGGGCGCGCTGGGCGGCTACCGCTGGGGAACCGGGCGCAAGGCGGCGATGCTCGGCTGGGAGGCGGCGCACGCCGGCGCGTCACCGCCGTGAACGGTAAACAGTAAACGGTGAACGGTAGAATGCGAGGATTGTGGACCGCAAAGCCAGGCAAACAACACCCACGACCGCTCTGCCTTAACCGTTCACTGATCACCGTTCACTGTTCACCATGAAAGATAGCCTCAAGCCCGGCCTCACCCACCGCTTTCAGTTTCGCATTCCACCCTCCAAGACGGTCCCGCACCTCTATCCCGAATCGCAGATGTTCCGGGAGATGCCGGAGGCGTTCGCCACCGGTTACATGGTGGGGCTCGTGGAGTGGGCCTGCATCGACGCGCTGCGCCCGCACCTCGACTGGCCGCGCGAGCAGTCGCTCGGCACGCACGTCAATTTTTCCCACCTCGCGGCCTCACCGCCGGGACTGACCGTGACTGTCGATGTGCGG